>JAUYGE010000162.1 GCA_030690705.1 Dehalococcoidia bacterium
CCGTTAGTGCTCATCAAATGGGTGGCGTGCCCTGCATCCGTGCCCTCCGCATACCGGTTTCCGCAGTGGTGGGAATGGTAGCCGATGGAATGTCTGAGCAAGAGATTCAGAACGCCTTCCCGGACCTGGAACACGAGGATATCCGCGAAGCCCTCCAATACGCCGCGGAGGCCGTGAGGGAACGCGAGCTTCCGTTGGTCAAGGCTTCGTGAAGTTCATGGTTGATAACGCGCTATCACCTCTGGTGGCGGAGGGATTGCGACGGGCGGGATACGATGCCGTGCATGTACGCGACTATGGAATGCAGGCAGGTACGGACGAGGAGATCTTCGACCGCGCCGGAGTCGAACACCGTGTGCTTATCTCGGCAGACACCGATTTCGGCACGCTCCTGGCTATGAGGCAAGACTCGGAGCCGTCCGTTATCCTCTTCCGGCGGGTTTCGCAGCGCCGCCCCGAGGTACAGGTGGCGCTGCTGCAGGCAAACTTGCCCAACCTGATAGATTCCCTGGAAAGAGGTAGCATCGTGGTTCTGGAAGAGACACGTGTCCGTGTGCGATTGCTTCCTATTTCGGGCCCGGAGTAGCCAGACTCACACTGGTATCTTGCCACGCGTGGTCGGTTCGAGAGGACTTGAACCTCCGACGCTACTCCTTCTCAGTGAAGTAGCCAAACTCGGGCCGCACGCCGACGAGCATAGGGTCAGCCTCCCCGCGGAAAAGACCCGGCCCCAAGAGCCCGCTATCGACCACTGAGGCGCCCCGGCGCAGCTTGTCATTATACAGGGCGGCGCAGATCTGCTCCTCCAACCAATGAAAGGCCTTCCTACCGCTAGCTGATTCTTGGGTTCAATCTCGGCATTCCGCCTGTCTGGCGAACGGGGAGGTCCGCCGCCCCTACCCTGTGTAGCCGCACATGCCCACGCGCGGTGAATTGACTACGGGCAAGAACATATCCTCGCCACAGTCGTGTTCCCGGGAGCATGCATTACACAGCCAACCTTCACCTTCGTAGATGCACTGGAAGCACACTTTCGTAGCCGGTTTCCCGCATGACTGGCAGCGGATCTGCGGCGGGTCATTCCTGGCGAGCACTCGAACGGCTTTGCCGATAGCAAAGCCGTTTCGCTCGGCAACAACAGCTCATGCCAGT
>JAUYGE010000193.1 GCA_030690705.1 Dehalococcoidia bacterium
CATTATCATTTCTCCTTTTCTACAGTGCTGATAACCAGTAATTCATTGTAGAACTATTTATATGTTACTTTAATATAGCGTTCCCCGATTAGCTTTAAGGTTCATAAACGGTTTGTAAGGTTAACCTTCCAACCTTATAAACCTGTAACCTTATGAACCTGCAACCGTCTTTCACTTGTCGAAGGCTCCGGTAATAGCATACATGGGCATGATGACCGACAGGGCGATGAAGCCTACCAGTAGAGAAATGCCGACAGTGGCAAGGGGCCCTATCAGCCCCACCATGGCGGTCACTTTCTCTTCCGCTGTGGTCTCATAGAAATCGGCCACTACCCCCATGGTGAAGGGAAGGGTGTTGCTTTCCTCCCCCACCGCTACCATCTGGACCAGGAGGGGCGGGAATAGCTTTATGCGCCCCATGGGCGCGGATAGCCCCTCTCCCAGGAGAAGTCCCTCCTTGACCCGGTTCAGGGCATCACGCACGGCTTTGTTGCCGGAGGCCTGGGGCGCCATCTCCATTATCTCCTGCAGCTTCACCCCGGCGCTGACCAGCACCGACATGGTCCGGGCGAAGCGGGCCAGTTCCGTCATCAGGGTAGGGGGGCCGATTACGGGAAGGGTGAGCCGCATCCGGTCAAGAAACCGCCTTGCGGCAGGTTGCTTGATAAGCCATAGCGCCAGGACAGCCAGTACCGCCCCGGCTATCAAGATGTAAAGCTGGTAGTGGGTGAGGATATTAGTCATGCTGATAAGGATTCTGGTGGGCAAAGGCAACTCTGTCTTCAGAGACGTAAACATACCTATCATGGCAGGCATTACCCTGGTCATCAGCACAAAGGTAACTACCACGCCCATAACCATGATCATTATGGGATAGCTCAAAGCCTTGCCTACCTTTTTGCCCATTACATCCCGTTTCTCCAGGTAGTCGGCCATCTGGTTCAAGACCGTATCCAGATTCCCTGACTGCTCTCCCACGGCAACCGTCCGGCAGTAGATATCGTTGAAAGCCCGCGGATGCTTGGAAATGGCCTGCGAAAATGAGCCGCCGGCGCGAAGATCGTTGACGATGTCCCTCAGGATTGTCTTGAAGGCCCTGCTGGCGGCTACCTGCCCCTGGAGAATCTCCAGGGTGCTCAGGAGGGAGATACCTGCCTTGAGAAGGGTAGCCAGCTGGCGGGAGAAGATAATCACATCCCGTGGCTTGACCTGGAAGAAACTGGGGAAAGCCTCCTCCAGGCTGAACATGGAGGGGACCGCTTCTACCGTGAGGGGGTCGTAGCCCTGGTTGATAATGAGGCGCTCCGCCGCAATCTCGCTGGCAGCCTTAACGGTGCCCTTAACCTGTTTCCCCTGGAGGTTACTGGCTACATAGCGGAAAGATACGAGCTTTCCACTGGCGGGAGCCTCAAGAGCTCTGGCCATCTTCGCTCCTCTCAGCCCGACCCGTCATTGCGAGCCCTTCACTTCTTGTCCTTCTGAGGGAGCGTAGCGACCGAAGAATCCGCCCTGGGGGTGGATTCTGAGGCCTCCCGATACGTCGGGATGGCCTCAGAATGACAGGGGGCGGACGGATTGCTTCAGCCTCCACGGGCACGGCACGCCGTGCCCCTACGGGATGGCCTCGCAATGACATGAGGCCACTACCTGATGGAGTAGACATTGCGTATGACTTCATATGGGGTGGTGACGCCCGCTTTCACCTTCAGCATTCCATCATGCCACAGGGATACCATGCCCTCTTTCTGGGCCTGGCCGCGCATATCATCGGAGCTGGCGCCTTTGAGGAGCATCCTTCTTATCGACTCACTCATCAGCATGACTTCAAAGATACCGGTCCGCCCCAGATAGCCGGTATTGGCGCAGGAGCTACAGCCGGCGCCCACCAGGAACTCCGACCGCTTCTCCTTGAACTCCTGCTCGTAAGATAGCTGCTCATCGGGGTCGATCTTGGCCAGTCTCGAGCAGTAGGGGCAAATACGGCGCACCATGCGCTGGCTGACGACGCCAAGCAGCGCCGAGGCAAGCAGGAAGGCTTCCACCCCCAGGTCCACCATCCGGAAGAGGACGCCTACGCTATCATTGGCATGGACCGAGGAGAGTACCAGGTGGCCGGTGAGCGCCGCCTGGACACCTATCTGGGCGGTCTCCGCATCGCGGATCTCACCGACGAGAATGATATTAGGGTCGAGCCTCATGGTAGCCCTGAGCCCGGCGGCAAAGGTCATCCCGGCCGCTGCGTTGACCTGCATCTGATTGATGTTGGCAAAGCGGTATTCCACCGGGTCTTCAATGGTGATGATGTTGCGCCCGGTGCTGTCAAGCTGGTTCACCGTGGCGTACTGGGTGGTGGTCTTACCCGAGCCGGTGGGGCCGCTGATCAATATCATTCCAAAAGGAGTCTTCACCATCTGCAGGTATCTATCCAGGACATCGGGCAGAAAGCCTATCTCCGACAAGGGGAGGAAGGCGAAGGACTTATCCAGGATCCGCAGCACCGCCTGTTCCCCCCACACGGTAGGCGAGGTGGCCACCCGGATATCTACTTCTTTGTCACCCATATCAAAGGTGATCTGGCCGTCCTGAGGACGGCGGCGTTCGGCAATGTTCAATCCGGCCATAATTTTCAACCGGGAAAGCAAGGGGGGATGGACGTTCAAGGGTAAGGCCATTATCTCAGTCAGAATGCCATCAATGCGGTAACGAACGCGCAGTTTCTCCTCTTGAGGTTCGACGTGAATATCCGAGGCCCGGTCTCGCACCGCCTGTTTGATGAGCAGGTCTATGGCACGGACAACCGGGGCTTGAGCGATGGTCTCAGCCGAAACCCGCGCCCCCTCCTGGGAACCAGCATCCGCCTTTCGGAAGCGGGAGGGAATTTGACTGAGCTGCTCTTCAATCTCACCACCGGCCCTGTAGTTGAGGTCAATGGTCTCCTGAATATCCTGAGAGGTGCTGAGCACCGGCTCAATCCTTTTCCTGGTGAGTACGGCCAGGTCGTCAATGGCCAGGATATCTGTCGGGTCTTCCATGGCCATTACTATGGACCCATCGGTCATATCTATAGGGATGGCATTGTATTTCCTGGCTATCCCCTCAGGGACCAATCCCACGGCCTGGGGTTTAATCCCCTCTTTCTTCAAGTTGACGTAGGGGACTCCCAGCTGCAAGCTGGTGAAGAAGGCTACCTGTTGCGGCGTGACCAGCCGCTGCTTCACCAGGAGGCGCTCTATCTTGCCGCCCTCCTTGGATTGCAGTTCCCTGACCCTTATCAGCTGCTCGCTGGTAATAAGCCCGGCCTCAACCAGCATCTGGCCCAGGTCTTTGCGCGGTGTTCTTGCCAAGGATGCCAACTGTCTCACCCCTTCAGGTCTAGCTTGATTCTCCTTACCCGCTTTGCCCCTTTCACCAGACCACCGGCCTCAGGCTGTTCCAGGGTCGCCTTGGCTCCGGGTATCCTCGAGGATATGATGCTGATTAGAGGAATGGGCTTGTCCACCGCCACTGTTACGGTAGTGTCCCGGTCCCAGGAGCCGCTGATGCGGTGAATCTTTATCTCCGACGTCGTCTGCAGAAAGCTGAACAGCTTGGCCAGCATCTTCAAGTCCACCGGCACGGCTACCACTAACTCTACCTCGCCGGCGTAAAGGTCTTGCCCGTCCCGTTCCGATAAGGCCGGCGCCATCCCGGTTCCATCGGGACCGGGATTCTGCTCCGCAAGGGGCGGACCTGGAGGTTCTCCCGCCGTCACCGCCGGCGCCTCATCGGCAGACTTCTCTTCTTGAAGCTGAGCTGTTTGCTCCAAACTCTTCCCCTCCTCAACCTTCCTCTTCGCCTCCGACAGAATATCTTCGGCCTCTTTATGGGCTGCCAGTGCAGTGCTCTGCTTTATTGCTTCGGCCTCTTGCCTGGCCTGGGCGATAATCCTGGCGGCTTCAGCCTGTGCC
>JAUYGE010000090.1 GCA_030690705.1 Dehalococcoidia bacterium
TCAACAAAATTGGCATTGAGCTTCACCTTCTGAGAGTCCGAACCGGCCATGACAAGTCTCACCTTCTCCGTGGCCAGCTTCATCTCGTATAGGGGATTGTCGGGTGGGATGCGCTCCGCAGCCACGATAGCGCTGCCACCCAGCACTATGGCAACCAGGACCGCCATGCCGGTGGTAGCCAACCGGTGCTGCCATCCCCAAGTAAAGCGAACCCTTCGCTGGCGCGCCCTCTCATGGGCGGACAGGAACTGAGCCTTCAGACGAGCACGGAACTCGGGGCGGGGCGACTGCGCCAGCACCCCTCTCAGCGAAAGAGCATCCGTGAGCAATGGCTCCAGTCGTTCGGCCAGCTCAGGATACGTCCTAAGACACTGCTCCAGGCTCTCGCCCGATGCCAGGATACGCTCCAGGCACTCCTCGAAGGCCTGCTCTACCTTGCTGTCCATGGTTCGCTCTCTTGTTATCCTCGCCCAGAATTCGGCGCAACGCGTCAACCGCGCTGTGTTGCAGTGCTTTCACCGCTCCATCGGTCTTGCCCATGGCCCGGGCCGCCTCGGCCACTGAGAGTTCACCCGCAAACCTGAGCCGCAGCACCTCTTGCTGCAACTCGGTGAGCATGGGGAAGACCCGGCTTACCTCGTCCAGTGTGAGGCTGTCCTCGGCCATCTGAACGGGGTCCCTGCCATCCCCAGAGTCCACTATTTCGCGAGACAACTCTCTTGTCCTGCGTCGACTACGATAATAATCAATCACCAGATTGCGCGCGATGCGAAACAACCAGGCAGAGAAAGGCGTCCCCGTCCACCGGTAGCCCGGCAGCGACCGCAAGACCTTCATAAACACCTGCTGAGTCACATCTTCTGCCTCAGCGCGGTCTCCTATCCTGAGAACCACATAGCGATACAACCTATCGAAATAGGTCTCGAAGATCTCGGATAGGGCTGCCTGGTCCTGCTGTTGCGCCCTTCGGACCAGTCTTTCTTCCTCCTGCACCTGACAACCCCCTGCGGCCAAGAGCCAGTCTGGTATTATCCTGTGCATCCAGTATAACGGATGAAAAAGCGAAAAGATAGCTCAAGTTGAAAACCTCTCCTCCTGCCCATGAATGGCACTATCTATGACCCCAAGCAAAATATGATAGAATAGGCATAGCGTTTGCCGTAGCTGCCGCCAGAAATGATCATGAGCAGGAGCCGACCCGGTGGGTGAAGTCCATATCCGTCCCATGCGCAAAGAGGATGTGCCGCAGGTGGACGCCATCGCCCGCGAAGCCTTTCCCGAAGAGCCGTCTCCACCGAGCTTCAAGCGCTCGCTCAGATATCCCGCCAGACAGTGGTTTCTTGTAGCCTGCGGGGGGCAAGCAGATGACGGAAGCTCCTGCTCCACTGGCGCCGAAAGGCCGGCGAGCGGGGGAGTCCCGTGGCCCCTGTCCTGGATAAGAGACCTCTTTATCAATGACCATCCCCCGGAGGGCAAACCCTCTCCCGCTAAGGAACATGTGATCGGGTATGTCGGCATGGAGAAGGACGGAGACAGATGCCACATCGTTGATATCGCCATACGCAGGTCATATCGGCGACAGCGCATCGGGGAGCTTCTGCTTCGCTCGATGATCGAGCAGGCGCTTCAGTTCCAGGCCAATTACCTCACCCTCGAGGTCAGGGTATCTAACAGGCTGGCTCAGACCCTCTACGCCAAATATGGCTTCAGCATAGTGGAAAGGCGCTCCAACTACTATTTCGACAAACATGGCCGGCAAGAGGACGGCTACTACATGGCTACCGGGCGCATTACCTCGCCTTCTTACCAGGCCCTTTTGGACCAGCTTAAGCCAGCCACGCCTAATGCCGATGCCAGAGTAGCTACCAGATAGGGAGGAATAGCTTTGGGAGAAATGAAAAGCGCTTTCGACAGGGCCATGGAAAGGGCCGAAAAGCTCGGCACGCTATCGCCGGAAGAGTTGAAGCGGCTTGATTCTCTACCCCGCGGCAACCTGATAGCCGCTCGCTATCTCCGCGAGGACAACAATGATCTGGAGGCCGAGCTGACAAAGCTGAAGGGTACCGGCGTACGCAAGTACATCATCGAAGGCGCCCAGGAGATATTCCTGCGCAACATAGCTCTTCCCCGCGACATCAGGTCCAAACAGACCGCCAGGCGCGCCATGGCCGGGCTGCAGTTCCTCAAGGAAAACAAGAAGGCCCTCAACGGCATTGTGGCCAGGCTGGAGCAACTCTTCAACTATTATGAACAGGCGAGGCAGCAGAGCTTCAACCAGCTGAAACAGGACTTCGAAGCCCGGATGAACGAAAAGACCGGAGGGCTGGGGAAGCGCTTGCTCGGAGGCAAATCCAAGATAAACATCGAGGGACAGCCCGAGTTCCAGGAGGAGTGGTACCGAGCGCAGGCGAGCCTCGACCAGCAGTATGAAAAAGCCCTGGAAGACCAGCGAAAAGAGATAGTGAAACTTAGCTAAGGGATGGAAAGGGGCTTCGCCCCTTTCAAGAAAGATCTCTCCCTCTCTCCTTCTTAAGGGGTCTTGCCTCAAATGTCATTCTGAGGAGCGAAGCGACGAAGAATCTCGGTGGGGTTGGTGTAGCACAGATAGGCCCCATCCCTTGGAGATCCTTCGCTTCGCTCAGGATGACACGGGGGCGGTACTTTTGGGGCAAAG
>JAUYGE010000199.1 GCA_030690705.1 Dehalococcoidia bacterium
AGTCGGCGTACTCGCGGCCGTGCTCAAACCCCTGAAAGAGGTTGACCAGATAGAAAGGAGTCACAATTTTGGGCCTTTCAGCCGTGACCTTCCCCTCCCTCACCACTGTCTCCCCCTGATTCTGGGTCAACTCCGTGTATACCGGCTCCGAGACCAGATAGTAGTAGACCTGTGTGTCGCCGAAGGTGGCCAGTCTCTGCCGGGGAGGCAGGAGCACCACCGTATTGGTGATGACGTATTCGATTCTCTCACCCGATGTGTCCATTCAGATTGTCCGAACCACTCCAACGAACTTCTAACTGAATCTATTTTAGCACCAAAGACATTCAATTCCAAAAGGTGCGGTAACCCGTATTAGCCCCTTCCCTTTGGAAAGGGAAAGGGGCAGGGAAATGGGTTGTCACAGTTCAGCGTTTCCCGCCGATGAAGGAGGCGAACACCGCTACAAGGCCGAGAGCGGCCGTTAAGAGCATGGCGTCCCGGAATCCGCCGACGACCGAGAGCCTCTTAAGCATGCCAGGATCGAGAGCCTGACCGGCCAGCATAGAGCCATGAAAGAGCTGGCGAGAGGTGAAAATAGCTCCCGCCATAGCCACCCCGGTCGCATGAGATAGCTGCCTCACCGTAGAACTCATGGCCGAAGCCGCATTCATCTTCTCCATTGGGTGAGCTCCCATGATCATCCCTATGTTGGGAGCTTCGAATATACCCAGCCCCACACCACAGACTATCAACCCGAGGACGATCATCCAGGTGGACGAATTCAAGCCTAACTGGGTAAGCAGCACAAACCCGAGGAACATGACGAAGACGCCGGCGGAACTTATCCAGCGGGGACTGAGTTTGTCGGACAGCCAGCCGCAAAGAGGACCAAAGGACAGCAATCCCAGGGGCACCAGCATCAAGAATACCCCTGACAGGGACGATGAGAAGAGCCGGGCCTGCACCAGGTAGAACGGTGTTATCACCAGCACCAGCATCTGAGACAGGTTCCTGAAAAACAGGGTAATGAGGGCCCCGGCAAACACGCGATTCTTGAAGAGGGCAAAGTCAGCTACCGGATGAAGCTTCCACCTCTCGGTGAAATACAACACCGCAAAGAGTATCGCCGCCAGCGAGAACAGACTCAGTACCGGCGGCGAGGTCCATCCTCGAGGCTGACCCTGGTTGATGCCCAGCACCAACGCGATGACAGCCAGCAGGAACAGGACAGAACCTGAGATATCCAGTCCTCGTTTGGTCGAAGGTGGTGGCTCAGTCTTTATCGCCACCCAGCTGAGTGCAAGGCCGGCGATCGCCAGGGGCACGCGCGCCACGAAGATAGCCTGCCAGCCGAAAAGGTCAATCAGGAAGCCCCCGGCGAGTGGGCCAAGCGTTATCCCCAAACCAGTGGTAATGCTCATGATGCCCAGAGCCTTCCCTCGCTCCGATGGAGGGAAGGCAGATGTAAGAATGGCTACCCCTATGGAGCTAATCATCGCCGCCCCCAGGCTCTGAAGCACCCTGAAGGCGAGAAGCTGGGGCAAGTTATGCGCCAGAGGGGAAAGGGCCAGCCCAGCGGTCAGCACAGCAAAGCCGAGGATGTAAACTTTCTTGCGGCCTACCCGGTCGGCCACCATGGCGAAGGTGAGCATCAGGCCGGCGAGGGTTAGATAGTTGACCAGTGCGACCCAGACCGCCGAATTCGGGCTGATGTCGAAGACCCGGCTGAAAGTCGGGAGCGCTATCTTGACGATGTTGCCATCAAGCGTGGTGGTGAAGCTACCGATGCCGGCAGCGGCCAGAGCCCACCACTTGCCCCTGCCCTGAGGAGAGCTTGCAACCATAAGCGGTGAATTTTAGCATAAAGTGCCCTGCCCGCCCAATCGCACCACCTCGACCGCTTGGCAACCGCCGCGCGACGAAGTGGGCGCCGTTCGTGGTGAGCCTGTCGAACCACAACGGCACGCGAAAACGAAGTATTCGCCCTTCGGCAAGCTCAGGGCCCTCAGGCATTCTCCCGTTGATAAATGCCGGAGTAGCCCCCCCCGGCTGAGCCAACCACCGTGAAGAAGACCAGTTGCACCACCCTGGCACTCCTCTCCAGAGAGAACCCCATGGGGTTATAGACAACCAGCAGCGACTGCGAGCGCCCGCTGTACCCTGCATCCCAGACCGAAGTGTGCAGGCTGACCCCGCAGCGACCCAGACTCGAGCGGGGCAGTCCCAGCGCCATGACATCTCGCGGAAGATTGACGACCTCATTGTAGGTCAGCAGGTAGCAGCCGGGCAGCAGGTCGAGGTTGCCCAGAGCGTCGAAACAGAGCGGACTGAGCATCGAGAGGCGGCGGTGCTCATTGGAGACCGTGATCCTGCCTGCGGAAGCAAGAAGGGCCACCTCTTTCACCGTCAGATCCACACCGTTGGGCTGAATCTGCTCCTTGGGGCTAAGCATTCCTTCTATCAGAGGCGGGGTGGCATTGAGCAGATTCATAATTTCGCTTTTGCCGAAGGCCCCTCCCGGAAGTTCCATCGTCTATGTCCCTCCTGCAATGAAGAAGATGCGCAGCCGCTGGCGCCACATCTTAACCTCTTTGTCGGAGTATGGCAACGAAAAGTGTTCAGGAAAGGAAGGGCGAAGGGGCTTTTGCCCTTTCGCAAGAACCGAGTCCTCCTCTCCTTCAAAAGAGAGGGGGTTAAGGGGGGGTGAGGCTGACAAGAATCTAGACGCTGTCGGAGGCGATGTAGTAGAATGACGTTCGAATGGCGCTACGCAAGCGGGAGTAACTCAGGTTGGTAGAGTACGTGCCTTCCAAGCACGCTGTCGCGGGTTCGAATCCCGTCTCCCGCTCCAACAATTAGAACTCAGCTCTGGACCCCTATTATAGATATACAATAATGCCGTTACTCAAAGAAAGCCTCCACGAGCCTTTGCCAGGAGAAGGAACAGCTATGAGCACAAGTATTGAGCTCTTCAAGTTTGCCGCCAAGGCCGGGTCGTTGGAAGGCTATCTCTTCCAGCGGGATAAGGTGGAGCCGCTGGCGGACTGGATTGGCAACATCGACAGGATGTACCGTTCGCTTCCTCCCAGCCTTCAGCAGGATATCAAGACCGAGTTTCGAGAGGTGCTGCAGAAGGCTCTCAAGTACGGCGACAAGGTCTTGGAGCCGGAGCTGAGAAGAAAGCTGGAGAAGCTCCTGTCTGACGCCTCTTAACCGAGGTGGGTGTCTAATTGTCGTTGCTTCGCCCCGGTTTCATCCGGACTCGCAATGACGGAGTGAGCGGCTAAGTCAGGCGCAGGAGGTGCGAAGTGACGAATGAGCTCTTTCCCAGATTCTCCGAGGCAGAGTACGGGCGACGTTTCGACGCGGCGCGCCATCTCATGGACCGTGAAGGTGTGGAAGCCCTCGTAATTCACGGGGATGCCAACCACACCGGCAGCATCCACTACCTGAGCAACTACCCGTCCAGGTCGCCCGCCTGGCTGGTCTTTCCCAAGCAGGGAGAGCCTTCCCTCTTCGTACACTTCTACAACACCATACCATGCACCCAGGCCCTTTCCATCGTGAAAGACGTGCAATGCTACTGGCAATCACCCCCCGGGGCGGTTGCCGGCTGCCTCCGCCGCCTCGGCCTGGCCAATGCCAGCATCGGCGTCATCGGACTCGCCGCTTCGATTCCCTGCGCCCAGTTCGATTCCCTCAAGGAGCAAGTGCCGGAGGCGAAATTCAAAGATGTCTCCCGGCCTTTCAGCGAGACCCGCTGGGTGAGGAGCGAGGAGGAGCTAGCCTGGTTCCGCACCAGCGCCTACCTCACCGATTTGACCTGCGAACTGCTGGAGCAGAAGATACGTCCGGGGCTCAGCGAATACGACCTCAGCGCCATCATTCACGAGGCCTTCCTGCACCACGGGGGCCACCTGGGCATACACTTTATTGCCAGCACTCCTATGTCCGCCCCTGACCGCTTCGTCCCCTGGCAGTTCCTGACGCCACGAACCCTGACAAAGGGAGACGTGGTCATCACCGAGATCACCATCAGCTACTGGGGATATGGAGCTCAGATTCACCGGCCCTTCGCCGTCGGAGCGGAGCCTACTCCCCTCTATCGCAAGCTCTTCGAGGTGGCGCATCAGTGTTTTGAAAATGTAAGAAAGGTGCTCCAGCCGGGCAGCACCAGTGAACAGATTATCGAGGCCACCTCCATCATCGAAAAGAGCGGCTTTACTGTATTTGATAGCGTTGTCCACGGCGAAGGAGGCAGGAATCCCGAGCTGGGCACGAGGTCATCGCCTCATCCCTTCGAGCCCTGGACGTTTAAGGAGAACACGGTGGTGGTGATACAGCCCAATCCCATCACCCCCGACCACAAGGCTGGCCTTCAGCTCGGCTCGGCGGTAGTTGTAAGGAAAGGTGGCGCCGAGGTGCTTCATCACTACCCCTTTAAGTTTCCGCTCTGTGGCCTGGAGTAACAATCCCTCGATCAACAACCTGCTGAAAAGGGCTGCAAAGTATATGCTTAAGCTACGCTTATAAGTCACTATAAGTACCTTGCTAATCCCTATAAGTATGCTATAATGTACATGGAGGTAACTGATATGAGAATTGAGGATGTATTGAGGAACGCTTCTACTGACTCGCTCACGCCGATGCAACGGAAAGTGCTGGACTACCTCGAGGGGCACGCTGACGAGGTCTTCCCCTACCAGGACGGTGACCTTGCCAAGATATTAGGGCTGAAACCGGCCGCCCTGGGGTTCACCCTGTGGTCACTGGAACGCAAGGGAGCCATCAAGCGGATCAAGGTGGACAAATTCTACTTCGGCTGCGAGAAAGCGGTGAGCGCTCTCCAGAAGAAGCTGAGTGACATCCAGGCCCGCAATCAGGGCTAACCGCCACTCTAGGCCCGTCTCTCCGACTGAAGACGGGCGATTACGAACCGAAGCGCGTCCCGAACCCTCACGGCAGCCTCTTCATTCTCGTAGTGCTGCCGCGGCCAGAAGAAGCCTTTCAGACCATCGCCCCTCCGGCGGGGAACGATGTGAATGTGTACATGGGGCACACTCTGGCTCACCCGGTTGTTCATCCCCACAAACGACCCATCCGCCTGCAGGCCCATCTCCATGGCGCGGGCCAGAACCTGCGCATTAGCGAAGAGAGGGCCGAGCAGGTCAGCAGGCACATCCATCAGGGTCTCGCAGTGATCCTTCGGCGCCAGCAGACAGTGCCCGGGGAAAACAGGGCGCTGGTCCAGAAAAGCAAGGCTCACCTCATCCTCAAAGACGATGTGGCCAGGCATCTCGCCGTTGATGATCCGGCAGAAGATACAAGTCGGATTTGCAGCACCGGCCAACTTTTTCCTCCGTTGTCTCGCGAGGCAGCAACCGTCGGCATCCGCCAGACAGCGTGCCGAAAACCAGGCCAAGTATAGCACACCGCCGAAGCCTAGCTTCAGCGAAGTTGCAACTTGTTGCATCATACGTTTCGGCAAAGATGCGAATAGTTGCAACTTCATCGGCGTGATGCTACAATGGCCGCTATGGAACCGCGAAATCCTATCGGCGAGAAGCTGCGGAGCAACGGCTATCACCTTACCCCGCAGCGGCTCATGATTCTGGACATCATGGAGCGGAGCGACGACCACATCAGCGCTGAGGATATCCACCAGCAGGTGCGCGCCCGCTACCCCCGGCAACACGTATCCTCCATCTATCGCACCCTGGAAACCCTCAAGAAGCTGGGGCTGGTCACCGAGACCGACCTGCGCGACGGAAAGCTGCGCTACCACCTCCAGGAAAAGGGCCACCATCACCATCTTATCTGCGAGAAGTGCGGCCAGTTCCAGCAGCTGGACGGGAGCCTTCTCTCGCCGCTAAAGGCCGCCATCCTCCGCAAGTACCGCTTCCGCGCCGACCTGAGACACCTGGCCATCTTCGGCCGTTGCGGCAAATGCGCGTAGGGGAGGAGAATGACTTCACCGCTCCAAGTCCTGATCCTCGGTTTTCTACTAGGTCTTAGACATGCCCTGGATCCTGACCACCTGGTGGCGGTGACCACCATTGTCAGCGAATACCGCAACCCCCTCCGGGCCATCTGGGTGGGCGTCTCCTGGGGCCTGGGGCATACCACTACCCTGTTCCTCGTCGGGGTTTTCCTGCTTCTCGCGAAGGTGTCCATGCCGGAGCGCCTGGCGGTGTTCTTCGAGTTCGTGGTGGGAATAGTGCTGGTGGTGCTGGGAGTCCAGATTTTCTGGAGCTTCCGCCGGGGGAGGGTCCACCTGCACCCCCATGAGCACGACGGAGAACCGCATCTGCACTTCCACTCCCACGCCGAGACTCCAGAACATTCCCACCACCGACTGGCGTGGAACAACTGGGCTCAATTCCTCATCGCCGGCATAATCCCCGGGGAACACCGTCCGGCTGAACTGCGAAAGTCCCTTAAGCCCTTCTTCCGGGCCAAGTCCTATATTGTAGGTACGGTTCACGGGCTTGCGGGGAGCGCCGCCCTCATGCTGCTGATACTGGCCAGCCTGGAGTCCCAATGGGTGGGCATGTGGTATTTACTGCTCTTCGGGCTGGGCTCGGTGGGGGCCATGGGGCTGGCGACCATCTTCCTCACCCTGCCCTTCTCGGTCTCCACCCGGCTGCCCCGGCTCCACCGGCTGGTGCAGACCACCAGCGCCATCTTCAGCGTCCTCTTTGGCCTCCTCCTGATGTATGAAGCTGCGCTGACGGCCTAGCTCCCCGGTGGCTTGCTTCTCCATAACACCGTCCTTATACTAAGGAGCCTGTAGCTTGCCTTCCCATAATATCCGCACTGGAGGACCCGTGAGCGTAAAGCGCCGCTGGCACTACGGCTGGGTCATCGTCGCCGTCTCTTTCATCTCCATGTTCATCGGCCTGGGCCCCAGGGGCTCCTTTCCCATCTTCTATGTGGCCATGCTCGAGGAGTTCCACTGGACCCGCGCCGGGACGGCCGGGGTGTTCTCCATAGGAATGTTGACCGCTGCCATCACCATGCCTATCGTAGGCACCCTATTCGACAGATACGGCCCAAAACTATTGATGGGCATAGGCTCGGTGGTGCTGGCTCTCGGCCTGGCGGCGGCCAGCCGGACCGGGGACATCTGGCAACTTTACATAAGCTATGGAATCGTGGTGACGGCGGGCATGAGCTGCGTCTCGGTGGTACCCCACACCGCTATCATAACAAACTGGTTCACCACCAGGAGCGGCCGGGCCATAGGCCTGGCGACCTCGGGGATGGGAGGCAGCTATGCCATCGCCATCCTGTCCCAGTACGTCACCTCAAACTACGGCTGGCGAAACGGATATCTGGTACTGGGTATCCTGGTAGCCGTCATCGTGTTACCCCTCGTCCTGGCTTTCCAGCGGCTGAGGACCCCCAGCCCGTCTGCCTCAGGAGAGAGGGCCGGGGAGCGCAGCACGGCCATGCCTGCGCCACAAGGACAACGTCTGGAAAAGGGCAATCCGCCCGGGAAGGCTGGTGAAGGATGGACTCTTCGACGAGCTATGCGTACCAGCAGGTTCTGGATGGTCTTCCTGGCGTTCTTTCTCTCCGGATATGCCAGCTTTCTCATTGGCACGCACCAGGTAGCCTTCAATGTAGACATGGGATACAGTCAATTTCTGGCCGCCTCCATGGTAGGGCTCTTTGGAATTGTTAACACCTTTGGCCGGATGGGCGGATTCCTGTCTGACCGCATCGGCAGGGAGGGCGCCTACAGCATGGGGGCGGGTGGCTCCGCGGTAGCCATAATGTTGCTCCTGCTCGCCAGAAATCCTCTTAATCCTTTCTTTCTCTACGGCTGGGCCTTGCTCTTTGGCCTCGGCATAGGCCTGATGGGGCCTTCCATCCTTGCCACCACCGCCGACCTTTTCAAGGGGCGGCACCTGGGCGCCATCATCGGCTTCATGGGCCTGGGATTCAACGCCGGTGGCGCCCTGGGTCCCTGGGTGGGGGGATACATCTACGACGTCCTTGGCAAGTATGACACAGCCTTCTACTCGGCAATTGCGGCAGCCGTCCTCTCGGCTATGTTCATATGGGTGGCCGCACCGAGAAAGGCGAGGAGGGAGTAGATTCAGCCTTCGAGCTGGACTTTCAGCTCCTCAGGCCTGGTGGCGGGGGACTGACAGGCGTGATCCCGGCAGACAAAGGCTGTCGGCTTTCCCTCCTTCAATACCCGGCCCTGAAGGAGCCGAATGCGCTCCGGTGGAGCCAGCTCACCTGGCTCCACGGCTAAGACGACCTTGTGAGGCAGGTAGCTTCCGTGAATCGCCGCCAACAGCCCCCGGGTCCGGGGGTCGCCTGAGGGACCGACGAGGACAATTTCCCTCGGGTGGGCAAGATGGAAGTCCAGGCCGCAAAGCCAGGCTCCGAAGGCCGCCGGCTGGTCGGTCATGAATTTGGCCACCTTGCTCATGGCTGCCACCGCCCGCTCCCGGTAGTGATCCTCGCCAGTGACAACAGCCATCTGCAACAGAACATTGACCGCGGCGGCGCTCCCCGATGGAACCGGAGAATCGAAGAGGCGGCGCGGGCGCACGAGCAGGCTCTCGTTCTCGCGACCGGTATCGAAGAAGACGCCCTCTCCATCATCCCAGAAAAGCTCGATCATGGAGTCCACCAGGGAAAGGCTCTCCTCCAGCCAGCGTCTC
>JAUYGE010000203.1 GCA_030690705.1 Dehalococcoidia bacterium
GGTCGGCGCCGACGGCGGTGCTGGTCAGAGCTTTCAAGTCGCATGGAGTGGCCGCTGAGGAGAAAACGGGGGTGGGAGAGGCCCTGGATTACGCCTTATCCATCGCGGGGAGGGGTGACCTCATTTGCGCCACAGGGTCTCTCTTTGTGGTAGCTGAGGCAATGGAATATCAGGCCAAGCAAGGGCCGGCGACCCGTGAGAGATGAACAGACGGCCCCGCGGGGATCTACTCGGGAGTGGCCGCCGCTGTCTCCTGGGGAATCATTTGCCCCAGCATCTTTTGCAGCGCCATGGTATGGCTGCAGGTCTTCCATTGAGAGAAGAAGTGGCATGAGCAGTGCCAGACGTTGCCTTTGTAGGTGAGTCGATAGCTATCATGTTCCCCTCGAAAGACGGCGGTGAAGTCGGAGACGGTCACCCGGCCGGGCTCCTGGGCGTAGCGCATAGCTTTCTCAACCTTGCTGATCAGGCTTGACTGCACTTTGGTCACCTCCTTCTAGATTTATCCAAAGAAAAAGGCGCTCGTTATGGCGATCGCCTTTGAAATACACGGCGGACAGCTATCCTGCTTGCCTGGCGCAATTGTCCTTTTACCTCCCTGCCTGATGTCCATTGTAGGGCTTTGTCCATGCCCCGTCAACTGTTAGGGGCGGGTCTTCAGAAAGTCTTGGTCGGTGGGGGTTATGTGAATCAGAAAATGGGCCAGGGACCAGCCCAAATAGGACAGGTCCTCGGTTGGCAGGTAATGGGGTGCGGAGGCATCGAAGAGCACGTTGATAGAAGGTTCAACCTCCTCATCGCCGAGGTAGAGGATGCAGGCCATGGGTACGTGAGGCAGGGCGGAGAACTTGAAGGCGGCGTCACCGGTGCGGGTCATGGGGTCGCCGGCGAGGGACAGGGCGCTCCGGCGGAAGGCGTCGAGGTCTCGCCCGAAGGAGCGAAGCAGGGATTTCAGAGCCATGGCGTGGAACCTCTGCTCGAAGAATTGGGCGCCGGGGAGATGGCGGTAGGTAATCCACTGGTCCTCGATGGGCGCGCCGTCGGCGGTGACCAGGTAGTGGAGCAGGATGACCTGCAGCCACTGGGGGGGGACGGCGGTACTGTTCTCCTCCTCTATTCTCACCTCATGGTGGTGGACGAGGAAGTGGCGGTGAAAGAAATTCAGCCGGAACCTGCCCTGGGAGAAATCGCAGCCTGCCATTGAGGCCGCGACGAAGGGCGACAGCTTCCGGACAGCGGCTATGGCTTGCTCGAGGGCGATATCAAGCGTCATCTTGCACCCGGTGTGGGAGAACCTGGAGAGTTTATTACAATGGCGGGCCGCAGGGCAAATCGTGGTTGGCAAGGTAGTCTACTAAGGCAGTTGTGTCATTGCGAGCCCTTCGCCAGATTGGCTCAGAGCCTGCCCCGAGTTCGCCGAAGGGATAAACTCCGC
>JAUYGE010000207.1 GCA_030690705.1 Dehalococcoidia bacterium
TCTCTCTCGAACTGTAGTTTGAGATTCCACAAGCAAAGGCCTCGCCTGCCTGGTCCACTATATCCACGATGTCTCCGCGTTGAAAGTCGCCTTGCACTTCCCTGATTCCCGCCGGCAGCAGGCTCTTTTCCTTTTCCCGGAGGGCGAGGAACGCCCCCTCGTCCACCACTATTCTCCCCTGGGAGGAACGGTTGGTCAGCATCCAGCGCTTGCGGCTTTCCAGTCTTGTGATGTGGGAGGGGAAGAGTGTTCCGCAGGGTTCCCCGGAAGCGGCCTTGAGCAGGATGCCTGGCTCCCGGCCATCGGCGATGATGACATTCACGCCGGAGGCCGTAGCCAGTCTGGCGGCTTCAATCTTGGTGGCCATGCCGCCGGTGCCCAGGGTGCTGGCGCTGCCTCCGGCCAGGCTTTCGATCCGATCATCAATCCTTTCCACGCGCGGGATAAGCCGGGCATCCGGACAAGAGTGGGGGTCGGAAGTGAAGAGGCCGCCTATGTCGGTGAGGATGACAAGCAGGTCGGCGTCGACCAGATTGGCCACCATGGCTGAGAGGTTGTCATTGTCCCCGATCCGGTTTCCCCGAATCTCGTCAATGGCCACCACGTCATTCTCATTGATAACAGCTATTACCTGGAGTTCCATCAGCGCGAGAAGGGTGTTGCGGGCGTTCAGGTATCCATGTCGGTCGGTGAGGTCTTTCCTGGTAAGAAGGGCCTGCGCGACGGTGATCTTGTGCAACCCGAAGAGCTGTTCATAAACGTGCATCAAATGGCTCTGGCCCACCGACGCGAGCACCTGCTTGAAAAGAAGCGCTCTGCTCTTCTGAGATATGGCGAGTTCATGTCTCCCAGCAGCTATGGCGCCCGATGAGACTATGATTATCTCTTGCCCCTGGTGGTGCAGGTGCGCTATCTGCTCGACGAGGCTGGACATGGTCGGTAGGTGAAGCTGGCGTCCTCCTGCGGTGAGCAAAGACGTACCCAGCTTGACCACCAGCCGGTGATATGAAGCAGCGATAGCTTGAGCGTCACAGCACTTGTCCAATGTTCGAGCCACATGCACTTCCTTCATCACTGACCTTATTATAGCAAGCAGAACAGGGGATTGAACAGTATCGGCCTTGATTCTTGGACTAATGTTTGTTGTTGCCGGCATGTCCCTGTGTGCTAAACTTTCAGGGCATCGGTGCAGTGCACCTGCCGGGCGCGAGGTTGAAGTGAAACTCTCTGGCATGCTGGAAATAGTGCGGGAGATACCCGCTATAAATGGTCTGCAGGCTCTTGTGGCCCGTCAGGGACAGCACAGGGTTCAGGTGCTTGAAGCGGCCAAGCCATGCCTGATAGCTGCGCTTCATGAGAGTGCGAAGGGTCCGGTGATTGTGCTGTGCGCGAATCCGGAGGCAGCCCGAGAACTTCATGAGCAACTGGTTTATTGGTGTCCCGAAGGTGCGCTCCTCTACAGGTTTCCGGAGAGGGATGCCTTGCCCCACGAGCGCTTGGCTGCGGACCCGGCTGTGGTGATTGAGAGGATGAAGACCCTCTCGGCTCTCAGTGGATGGGGTGGGGGAATGGCAGGGAGGGCGATTGACATAATGTCACGCGGGCCTCTTGTACTGACCTCAGTAGTGACTTTGATGACACGAATGCTGTCTCCTGAGCGGCTCCGTGCCCTGGCTCGGGAGATGAAGGTCGGTATGGTGGCCGAGCCTGACTGGCTGATCGCGCAATGGGAAGCGGCGGGATATGACCGCGAGGATACTGTGGAGGTGCCCGGGACCATGGGCCGGCGGGGAGGCATCGTGGACATCTTTCCGATCACCAGTTCTTTCCCGGTGCGAATCGAATTCGTCGGGGACAAGGTGGAGAGCCTGCGGCTCTTCGACCCGGCGAATCAGAGGTCTTTGGAGGCGGTGCAATCGATTATGGTGACGCCAGCGGCGGAGCTGCTCTTTCCGCAGGGAGAAGGCAGAGAAGCGTTTGACCGTTTTCTGAAGGGGCTGGATTTGTCTGGCTGCGATGCAAGGGCTAGAGAGGAAATGGGGAGGGAAATTGCTCAGCTGGTTGAGGGACAGAGGTTCGAAGGTGCGGACTTCTACCTGGCTCCGTCCAACGACGGCATGATGCTGGATTTCTTGCCTTCGAACTCCCTGCTCATTCTCAACGAA
>JAUYGE010000208.1 GCA_030690705.1 Dehalococcoidia bacterium
CCTGCTGGAGCTTTTTAATGCCTTCAACAGCCGCTCCGAGAAGCATTCCCTGTTCACCCTGGGTCTCTTCAGCAACCGCTGGCTTCTGGGGGGCGTAGCCGCCAGCCTGGCCATGACACTGGCGGTGATTTACATCCCCACCCTGCGGGGCGCCTTCCACACCTATGCGCTGAGCGGGACCGACTGGACCATAGCCATCCTGTCGGGCTTCAGCATCATAGTGGTGGTGGAGTTGGGCAAGCTCATCGCGCGGTTGAGGTCCAAGGCTGTCATTGCGAGGCCCCATTAGATCAGGTGTAGGGTGGGTGAAGCGAAGCGCAACCCACCATGCTGAACGGGCGGCGGTGGGTTTCGCCCCGATTTCATCGGGACTACACCCACCCTACAATCTTCCAATCCGCTGTCATTGCGAGCGAAGCGAAGCAATCCGTCTACCCCCGTGGCCCACGGATTGCTTCGGCCTTTACCTAGCGGGCCTCGCAATGACAAGCCAAAAACCCCAGGGGACTAAGAACCGCGGTAGTACTGCTTCAACTGGGCCAGGGCTTTAGCGGCGCGCTCGGCGCTGGGGTAGACAGGAACGTTCTGCCGGGATAGCTCCCCTTCGAGCTCCACAGCCCTCATCTCCATCATCTCAGGCGGCAGGATTACCGCCAGGGCCTTCTTCTGTTCGCGGCATACCCTGACCAGCATGCGGTTGAGGTCCAGAATCCTCTCCCACGAATGCCATCGCGACAGCGTGTACAGGTTCTCGTAAATAAGCACCAGGTCAATGTGGCTATCCCCTGAGGCAACCGCCAGCGCCGCCTCGACCGACTGGAAACGGCCCTGTACCTGGCTGATATCGAGGGGGTTCTGCAAAATGCTGCCGACGCTACCCAGCACATCCTCCAGCCGGGCACGCGTTCCGGGGGAGAACTGAGGTACATTCAGTCCGGCGGCAGCGAGCAAGTCGGCGGTGACGATGGCTGTCCCACCACCCCCGTCGGCCAGCCCGGAGACGACAGCTATGCCCTTCAGCCTCCCTTGAGGAAGCCGCTGCAGGGCCACCAGGGTATCCACGAGCTCATTGAATCCCTCCATCCACAGGGCGCCGGACTGAATGGCGACAGCTTTCCAGACAGCCTCTGAGCTGGCCATGGCCGCGGTGTGAGACTGGGCGGCAGCCAGTCCGGCCTGGCCCTTTCCACCCTTCAGCAGGAGCACCGGCTTCTTTCTGGAAACGCTCTTCATGAGACGCAGGAGCAGCCGCCCGTCCTGCACGCCTTCGAGATACATGGCGATTGTCCTGGTCTGGGGGTCCTCGGCGAAGTAGCGCAAATAGTCCGGGCTATCCAGGTCAAGTCCATTTCCCATGCTCACCACTTTGCTGAAGCCGAGCCCCCTTCTCATACCCACCTGAACAAGCTCCAGGGAGAGCGAGCCGCTCTGCGAGAGGAAGGCGATGTCGCCCGGCTGGCCCAGGAAACCTTCGGGGCCAATCGGCATAGCGCAGGACGGGCAGGCGATGCCGGCGCTGTTCGGCCCAACGATTCTGAAGCCGCCACGCCGCGCCAGCCGCAGCATATGCTCCTCCAGTTCCCTCGCCCTGGCGTCCCCCAGCTCGCCGAAGCCGGCAGTGAAGAAGTTCACGCCTTTGACCCGCTTGGCCGCGCACTCCTCGAGGACATTGAGCACGCCGTCTCTGGGGATGGAAACAATGACCAGGTCAACAGGATGTGGTACGTCGGTCAGGTGACGGTAGATCTCGTACTCGCCTATCTTGCCGCCCTTGAGGTTCACCGGGTAGAGCCCACCCTTGAAACCGGCGGTGACCAGGTTCTGGAAGAAGGCGCCGCCAGGTCTGACGGGGTCTTCCGAGGCGCCTACTACGGCAATAGAGCGGGGATGGAAAATAGCTTCGAACTGCCTGAATTCGTCACTACTAGTCAAAGTGTTGCCCTTCGTGCCAACGTAGGGGCACGGCGTGCCGTGCCCGACGACTGGATTCCCGCGTTCGCGGGAATGACAGGAGAAGACGGATTGCTTCGGGCCCTCTATGGTGGGGCCTCGCAATGACAGTCTCAGATGGTCGTGCTCCCGCAACCAGAGGCCCCCTTCCCTTTCCAAGGGAAGGGGGCCAGGGGAATAGATTCCCCCCTAGAATAGACCGCTCACCTTGCCGGTCTTGACGTCGATATCCACCCTCCTGAAGGCAGGATCAGAGGAGGTCCCAGGCATGAGGCTGATGGCCCCGGCCATGGGGCAGAGGAACTTCGCGCCCGAGTAGATAAGTATGTCGCGGATGGGGAGCATCCACCCCTTGGGAGTGCCCTTGATGGACGGGTCATGGGTCAGGCTCAGGTGTGTCTTCACCATCATGGTGTTGTACTCATCGTACTTGGGGTCGGCCTCGAAAGCCTTTGCCTTTTCGGTGGCCTCGGGGCTCCAGGCTACGCCGTCGGCGCCGTAGACAACCTTGGCAACCTTCTCCACACGCTGCCTGAGCTTCATTTCCTTGGGGTAGAGGAACTTGAAGTCGTTCTTCTCCTTGCAGGCTTCGATGACGGCGTCGGTAAGCTCAAGGGCGCCGTCGCCGCCGTTGGCCCAGTGGGAGGAGAAAGCGCAACGAGCGCCGGCGGCCTCGGCTGCCTTGCGCACCATCTCGACCTCGGCCTTGGTATCGGTGTGGAAGGAGTTGATGCACACCACCGGGTTGATGCCCGCCGTCCTGATGGTGTTGATATGGTGTACCATGTTGGGCAGGCCCTTCTCGAGTGTCTTCAGGTCTTCTTTGGTGTATGCCTCGGGCAGGGCAACCCCGGCCACCACCTTTGGCCCGCCGCCATGCATCTTCAGCGCACGGATGGTAGCGACCAGCACCGACACATTGGGCTTGAGCCCGCTCAGGCGGCACTTGACGTTCCAGAACTTCTCGAAGCCGATGTCCGCAGCAAAGCCGCTTTCAGTTACAACGTAGTCGGCCATCTTCAGAGCGATGCGGTCTTCGATGATGGAGTTCTGGCCGACGGCAATATTGGCGAAGGGGCCGGCATGCACGAACACCGGCTGGTATTCTGCAGTGGCGCACAGGGTGGGATTAATGGCGTTGCGCATGAACGCCGTCATGGCGCCCGCCACCTCGAGGTCGCCGGTGGTAATGGGCTTGCCGGACTTGTCGTAGGCCACGGTAATCTTGTCCATCCTCTCGCGCAGGTCAGCGAGGTCGCGGACTATGGAGAGCATGGCCATCAGCTCGGAGCTCACGGCAATGCCGAACCTGGACTGCATG
>JAUYGE010000217.1 GCA_030690705.1 Dehalococcoidia bacterium
GGCCTGGCGAGCACCTTCGTCCTGATACATCTGGCTGCAAAGTCGCTGGGGCTCGGCTCCCAGTGGATGACCTCGGTGGCCCTGCCTTTCATGCAGGCCCTGCTGCACGATATCCTGAACATCCCCCGGAACCTGTACATCTACGACATGGCCTGCATCGGCTTCCCGGTGGAACAGCCCAAGCCGCGCCTGGTCAGGCCTCTCGATGAGATGGTCCACCACGACAGGTACGAGATGTCCAAGTACCGGAGCAACGAGCAGGTACTGGAACACATCAAGGCGGTCAGCCTCGCCAGGCAGCAGGCCGCCGGCCGGCGGTGATTTATGACCGTCATTGCTTCGGGGCTTCGCCCCTCGCAATGACAAGGCAGCAAATAGTTTTGGGGGTGAATCATGTTTAAGCGAATAGACCACGTAGAGATCGTCCCCACCAACATGGACAAGGCCATTGCCTTCTACACCGATATCCTGGGCTTCAAAGTCCGGAGCCGGCGCAAGATGGAGAATCCGCCGATGCTGGAGATAGCCTACCTGGAGCTGAAGGATACGCTCCTGGAGGTCATATCGGTCAAGAACGCGGCTCCCCTCACCACAGCGCCATACCAAATCGGCTACCGGATGATGGCCATCGAGGTCGAGGACATGGATAAGGCAGTCGAATACCTGAAGAGTAAAGGAGTGCCGATAACGCGCGGACCGGTGCTGCTGGGGACATCGAAGAGGGCCGAGATCAAGGACCCGGATGGCATCAGCATCGAACTGAGGCAGTGGTAGGGGTTACAGCAGAGGCGGTCTCCGCTCTCCCCACTGCCGGTGCAGCCAGCTCAGTCCTTTCCGCGTATCGCTGGCCACGCGGGCGCGCTCGGAGTGCCTCAGACGGTACTTGAACAACCAGTAGGTGAACTCCTTCCACTCCTCCAGCCCGATGGTCTTCTTATAGCGGCGCCTCTTGTCCTTAAAGAAAAGCCGCAGGAGCGCCTCCTGGCCTTCCCCATAGAGACGCCGGTACGCCTCATCGGTGACCGCCAGCTCGGTCCGGACACCGCGGACGAGTTGCTCCTTCATCACCTCCGCCTCCACCTCTGAGAGCAGCGCCTCCTCGACGACGACGCCATAGAAGTAGTTCAGGTAGGCGCGGTACTTGGAGGGGCCCAGGAGCCTGCGGAAGGTATCCCGGCTCACCTCGACAGGCGGCCTGGAGGAGTAGAGGAGGGCCTCTTGTTCCTCCTCGGGAATCCCGTCCACCTCCTGGCATAACCTCTCGGCCAGCAGCAGCCAGTCAAAGGCCTCCCCATCAATCAGGTAGCGGTAGTGACGCCCTCCGTGTACCTCTTCGGGGCTGGCCCATAGGGCCATCGATTCGAGCAAAGCCGGATACCAGCTCTCCCCCTCCTCGAGGGCCTGCTTGAAGTGCCGGACGGCCTCCGCATCCTTAGCCCTTTGCTCCGATGAGGCGACAACAGTGGAACGAGTCCTGGACATCGCCATCCAAATATAGCACCCTCTCTCCTCCTGCGCCACCGCAAAGATGTAGGGTGGGTGAAGCGAAGTGCACCCACCAACCGGCAAGGTGGCGGATTGCTTCGTCATCCGCCTACGGCGTCTTCCTCGCAATGACAGGAGACGTTGCGCGGAGAGAGCTAGAGTGAGAGGGAGTCGTCAGGCCGACGGCCCCTTGTTTCCAGCCCGCTGCGGCAGCAGCGCCATGA
Source organism: Dehalococcoidia bacterium (assembly GCA_030690705.1). Taxonomy (GTDB): domain Bacteria; phylum Chloroflexota; class Dehalococcoidia; order JAENJB01; family JAENJB01; genus JAENJB01. Next base: position 1,710 of record JAUYGE010000217.1, read on the forward strand.
ACTCCGCCAGCGGCCGCGTGTTGAGGATATGGGCGGGCTCGCACCAGGCTCTTTTGGCCACCCCGATGCCGAACCGCATCAGGCCCAGTTGGGCTATGCTGTGGGCGTCAGTGGAGATAATGAGCTTCACTCCCAGCTCCCGGGCGCGGAAGGCATGGATATCTTTCAGGTCGAGCCTGTCCGGCATGGCGTTTATCTCCAGTGCCACACCCGAGCGGGCCGCCGCCTGAAAGACGGCCTCCATATCCAGCGCCACCGGCTCCCTCTCCGTGAGCAGGCGACAGGTGGGGTGGGCCAGCACGTCTATGAGGCCGCTCTCCAGGGCCTTGACCACCCGGCGGGTCATCTGCGCCATGTCCTGGCCCATCGCCGAGTGCACCGACGCCACCACGAAGTCCAGCTTCCCCATCTCCTCCGGAGGCATGTCCAGGCTGCCGTCGGCGCGGATGTCCACCTCGCTGCCCGCCAGCAGCCGGATGCCCTTCACCTCCGCATTCGCCCGCCTTATCTCCTCCCGCTGCTGCTCCAGCCGCTCCAGGCTGAGGCCGCGCGCGATGCCGCGTCCGGCGGAGTGGTCGGTGATGGCAATATACTCATATCCACGCTCCCGGGCGGCCAGAGCTATCGATTTGATGGAATCATGCCCATCGCTCCACTCGCTGTGGACGTGGAGGTCGCCCTTCATGTCAGCCTCCTCCACAAGATTGGGGAGCGTCGCCGCCTCCGCCCTCTCTATCTCACCCATCGCCTCCCTCAGCTCAGGAGGGATGTATTGCAAGCCCAGCCGCCGGTAGAAGGCTTCCTCGGTCGCGAACTTCTCCAGCTTGCCGCTGGCCACGTCGGTGATGCCGTACTCGCTGAGCTTCAGCCCCTGGCGTCGCCCCCTCTCCCTGAGGTCGATATTGTGCTGCTTGGAACCGGTGAAATACTGGAGGAGGGCGCCGAAGCTATCGTGCTCCACGAAGCGCAGGTCCACCTGAAGCCCTCCGGAGACGAGGATAGAGGCTTTAGTAGGCCCCCTGGCCAGCACCTGTCTCACGAAAGGCAGTGTGACGAAGGCGTGGACGACTGCTTCGGGATCATCGGCAGTGCCCATCAGGTCCAGGTCGCCGATGGTCTCCCTGAAGCGTCGCAGGCTGCCGGCGGTGGAGAGGTTCTTGACGCCCGGCAGTTGCCCCAAGCTGCCCAGGATCTCATCTACCAGGGGCAGGGCTTCGCCGATGGGGATGCGCTGGTCCTTGCGGCGCAGGGCCTCGATAGCGTGGAGGATGTTCTCCGCCGATTTCTCTCCCATGCGGGGCAGGGCTGCCACCCTGCCATCGCGGATGGCGGCTTCCAGCTCCTCGACGGTCTTCAGCCCCAGCTCCTCGGCAAAGCGGATGGCAGTCTTCGGCCCGACGCCGGGGATGTCCAGGAAGGTGCTGATGCCCTCGGGGAACTCCTTCTTCAGCTCCTCGTAGTATTCCAGCTTGCCGGTGGCGACCAGCTCAGTGATTTTCTTGCCGATGGCCTCGCCCACGCCGGGTATGTCCCTGAGGCGGTCCTCGGCCACCAGTCGCTCGGCCTCCAGGGGCAGGTGCTCGATGGAGCGGGCCGCCTTCTGATAGGCCCGTACCTTGAAGACATTCTCGCCCTTCAGCTCGAGCAAATCGGCGATATCGGTGAATACCCTGGCGATGTCGGTGTTTTTCA
>JAUYGE010000222.1 GCA_030690705.1 Dehalococcoidia bacterium
TCATTGCGAGGCGGGAAGTGCCAAAGCAATCCGTCCACTTTCTCTCTCCCCTGGAGGGCTTTGCCTTAAATGTCATTCTGAGGAGCGAAGCGACGAAGAATCCGTGCTCGGTTCACCTGGGGCGGATTCTTCACTTCGTTCAGAATGACATGGAGGTCGCACTTTTTGGGCAAAGCCCCCCTGGAGGGAGAGGGAACATCACGGATTACTTCGTCGTCCCGACAGAATCGGGACTCCCTCAGAATGACAAGCGGTGCGACCTTGTCTTGATTGTGACCACCATCAGGGCAAAGTCCTCTCAGGAAGGGCGTCTGCTAACCCCTATGCTATAATTTCAGGCGAAAGGCTGATGTTGAGTGATGGGCGTAAAGAAACGGTTCGCCATCATCGAGCACACGGCGGATATCGGCATCGTGGCCTACGGGTCTGACCTCAAAGAGGCCTTCGCCAATGCCGCTTACGGTTTCTTCAGCCTGATCACCGAGCCCCGCAGGATAAGGGCAACCATCCAGCGCGAGATAGAGGTCAGGGCGGAGGACCTGGAGGGACTGATGGTCGCCTGGCTCGGCGAGTTCATCTACCTTTTCGATGCGGAGCAGCTCCTCTTCAAGAAGTTTGTCATCGAGGAGCTCAGCAAGACCCATCTGAAAGCCACGGTCTACGGGGAGAAGGTCGATCAGCAGAGGCACCGCCTGAAGCTCGGCATAAAGGCGGTCACCCGCCACCAGCTTAGCGTTGTCGCCAGGGACGGGGTGGAAGCCAGGGTAATCTTCGATATCTGAGGTGTAGAGATGTCACCGCGCTGGGAAGGAAAGTTGAGGAAAATAGACGACTACCGATGGGAGATACCCCGGAGCTACAAGGCCGGGATGCGCGTCCCCGGCATTGTGTACGCCAGCGAGGAGATGATGGAGACCATCCGCGAGGAACAGGCGATGGAGCAGGTAGTTAACGTGGCCTTTCTGCCCGGGATCGAGTGCTATTCCCTGGCCATGCCCGACATCCACTGGGGCTACGGCTTCCCCATCGGCGGGGTGGCGGCCACGAGGGTGAAGGACGGCGTGGTGTCACCCGGCGGAGTGGGCTTCGATATCAACTGCGGCGTGCGCATGCTGCGTACCAACCTGACGGCGGACGAGGTCAAACCCAGGATGGAGGAGCTGGTGAACGGCCTGTTCTATGCCATCCCCTCCGGTGTAGGAGCGGAGGGGAAGCTGCGGGTCAGTGAGAAGGAGCTGGACCAGGTGCTGGTCAAGGGTGCCCGCTGGGCAGTGGAGAAGGGGCTGGGCCTGGCCGAGGACCTGGCGGTCTGCGAGGAGGAGGGCGCCATGAAGGGGGCTGACCCCGATAAGGTGAGTGCGCGGGCCAAGGCGCGGGGCAAGCCCCAACTCGGCACGGTCGGTTCGGGCAACCACTTCGCCGAGGTCCAGGAGGTGGTCGAAATCTTCGAGCCGGACGTGGCGAAGGTCATGGGTATACAGCACGTGGGGCAGGTGACCGTCATGGTACACAGCGGCTCGCGCGGGCTGGGACACCAGGTGTGCACCGACTATCTTGAGGTGATGGCCCGAGCTATCAGCCGCTACGGCATCAGCCTTCCCGACCGGCAGCTGGCGTGCGCTCCCGTGGAGTCGCCGGAGGGGCAGGACTATCTAGCGGCGATGGCGGCGGCGGCGAACTACGCCTGGACGAACCGCCATTGCATGGCCCACTGGGTGAGGGAGACATTCGCCAGGGTGCTGGGCAAAAGCGAAGTGTCGCTGGGGATGAGGCTTATCTACGATGTGGCCCACAACATCGCTAAGATAGAGAAGCATAGTGTTGATGGCGAGAGGGTTTCCCTTTGTGTGCACCGCAAGGGGGCCACCAGGGCTTTCCCTCCCAACCATCCGGACATACCGGACGTCTATAAGAAGATAGGCCAGCCGGTGCTCATCCCCGGGGACATGGGGCGCTACTCTTTCCTGGCGGTGGGCACCGAGCGGGCGTTGAAGGATACCTGGGGCTCCACCTGCCACGGTGCCGGGCGGAGGCAGAGCCGCGGCGCGGCCAAGCGGAGCCTGAAGGGTGTGAACATCGCCCAGCAGCTGCGGGAGAAGGGCATCATCGTGCGGGCCACCAACATGAGCGAGCTGGCCGAGGAGGCTTCGGAGGCCTATAAGGACGTGGCCCAGGTGGTGGAGGTGACCCACCAGGCGGGCATCTCCCGCAAAATCGCCAGGATGCGCCCGCTGGGGGTGGTGAAGGGGTAGGGGTTGACCCCGCCGCAGGACATTGTTAGAATCTCCGTGCGTATGTAAGTATGTACGCCTGCGAGGTGCGAACTTGAAAAGAAGAATGACGGTAGTTTTTCACGACGAGGAGCTCTACACGAATTTGAAGGTGGAGGCGGCGAGGAGACATACGGCCGCCAGCGACATAGTGGCGGATGCCGTGCGGGAGTGGCTGGAGAGCCGCGAGGATTCGGAGCTGTTGCCTGCAATTGAAACTGCTCGTGCCGAGTGGCGTGAAAAGGGTGGACGTCCCTGGCCCGAGGTGGAGCGCAGGTTAGAGAAGGCGATAAGCAGAAGAGAGAGAGCAACAAAGGCGAAGAGTGTACAGGCTTGAGGTCTCCCCCGCTGCTGACCGTGATCTGGACAGATTGGAGGAGCGGATACAAAGGCATGATTTCGAGCGTCTGCGGGTTGCTATCGGCGGCTTGGCTCATGAACCTCGTCCTCATGGGAGCAGAAAGATTAGAGGGACTGAGAGAGCTTATCGAGTTCGAGCGGGTGATTACCGGGTCGTCTATGAAATATACGATGATGAGAGTCTAGTTTTGATATTGCAGGTAGTGCGCCGGAGCGAGACGACTTACCGGT
>JAUYGE010000229.1 GCA_030690705.1 Dehalococcoidia bacterium
AGCCTGCTTGGAAGGCAGGATCTCTACCGCGGCGCTTTGCTCCGCTCCATCAGCTTTGATAGACCTTGGGAAAACCCTTGCGTTTTTTGCAGTCAGGAACCCGGTTTGGTGTGCCTTCCGGCCATTTCCTTGCCTGATTATACCATACTTGTCTGCCGGGCAAGTACTGATCGCACCACTCGGACGCGCCTGACTGCGCTGGGGCATCGGTTTTGAAGTTCGCGCTCCGTCGTACCGCAGAGCACCGTCAAGGCCCGCCCTGAACGCAAAATCGGGCCTGTTACTCCGCCAAGACCCGCCTCGTTTTGCCGTCACCCGCCGGTTTTGCCGTCAAGAAACGTTGGCCTTCGCCGCCATTTTTTGATGCGTGGCGGCCTATGGAGGGCGGTAGGGAGACGGGAAAGAAACCATCGGTGGGGACGAGTGGGGCCGTCATAATCGCAATCTTTACTGTCTACTCCGTCCGTCGTATCGGTGATTGGAGGAGATCTATACCAAGTCAAGGTGAAACCCGCAGGCTCCAGATTCAAGCCCATGTAGATTTCACCGTTTCTTTAGTTTAGGGGTGCGATCATCTCACTCGCGTCAAGAATGTCGTGAATCAGGATACCTGGTGAGTTGCTCTTCGTTCTATCATGGAATGTAGGGCACCTTTCCCCCTGCGAAGTTCCTTGAGTGCAGGGGCGCCAGTTCCGCCACTGTCTGTTTCCCTTGCACAATTTGCAGTTTAGTGCTAGTATTGAAAGGACAGGTTGGAGCGCTATGAGAGCAACAGTGCATTTGAGGTGAGTGATTATGAGAGCCATTAACCAATCGACGATAGAAACGCTTGCGGAATTGGAGCAAGAAATGGTCGCCGCGCGGCGCAGGGCGGCCGCAGAGGCTCTCAGAGAAGCTCTGACTGCTCTAGCTCGGCCCACCCGCGGTTGGCTTACGACCGGACAGGCTGCAGAAAGGTTGGGTGTGACCATCCCGACCATCAAGAACTGGATACGCCGGGGGACGCTTAAGGGAGCGCCGGTGGGCAGCCGCTGGGTGGTGTCTGAGGAGAGTGTTGAGCGGATACTGGGCATCCGCAAGGCCTTGGGGGATTTAGAAGAGGAGGGTTACCCAACCTCTGAGGAGATCGCGCGGCTAACGGGGGAGGCCCGCCGTGGCATCCCTACTGGCACGAAGACGCTTGGTGGACGCTAGGTCCGTCTTCGAGCGGGTAATCTTGGACTCGAGCGTTCTGTTGGGCGTCAAGAGCTCGCGGCTCATCGACGCAGCGGATCTCAGCTTAGTCAGAGGCTACTGGAGCAGTTGGATAGCGGTGGAGTTCGCCAGGGTGCGAACCGAATGGATAGCTCGGCGGCTGGTCAAGGAGACGCCCGATATGGCCGAAGCCAATCGGCGGCTGGATGCCTCTCGCAGCAGGGTCAACGTTGCGATCAGCGAGTTCTCCCGAGTACTGACCCTTGTTGACTACAACGCTGCCCCAGAGCAAGACCTCAGTTGGCTGGCGGACGGGGACGACCGGCCCATCATGCAGACGGCCCTTGCGGTTGGCACGCCCTGCTCGCTGGTGACAGACAATACCAGGGATTTCCCAGTGGGGGAGGAGCGTAATGGCGTCTTGTTCCTCAGCAGCGAGGCCTTCCTCAAAGCTCTTTGCGAGACGTACCCGGAGGCCAACGACGCCATAGCTAGCTACCTGGGCAAGCGGGGCGCGCTCAGTTAAGCCAAGTTTCCTCGGTGTCCGGCGGCTGCCGAGGGTAGACGGCGCCGGATGAGCCTCCATCCTCGCTCGGAACCCCGTCGGTGATGAAAACACAGTCATATCAAGGGCATTTGGCTGTCAACGTGGGTTCTTCCAATATTGCCACCATCGTCGTTGAGCCGCCCATCTCCAGCGCCGGTGACCACGTCTGGTTCATACCCCAAAGCCCGATAGCCTCTCAGTCGCCTCTGGAACATCCGCATACAAAGAGGGCTGGCCTGGTCCACGTAATCGTATATGCGAACCTCGGTCTTTCCTGCACGGGTCCGGTGCAGCCGCCCAGCATATTGCGTCAGGACGCCTTTCCAAGAGACAGGCAAGGCCAGGAACAGGGTATCAAGACGGCTATCATCGAATCCCTCTCCGGCGTAGCGGCCGGTGGCCAGTACGACTCGCCCCTTCTCATGACAATCGGCAGACAGTTGTTCCTTGGCGGCCCGGCGCTGCCTCGCTCCCATACCACCCCAAAGGACGATTGCCTTATGGCCCGCCTTT
>JAUYGE010000230.1 GCA_030690705.1 Dehalococcoidia bacterium
CACCTTGAGGTCGGCGATGCCCTCCACGAACCGGTCGGAAAAACCCTGGTGCACCCGGTAGGACAGGGTCTGGGAGTCTTCGTCCAGGATCAGGATGCCGCCCATCTCCCCGTTCACCAGCTTCATAACCTGTTCCAGCACGCCTTTCAGGATGGTATCCAGCTCCATGGACTGGTTCATGATGCCGGCGATGCTGTTGAGGCTCTCCAGCTCCCTGGCCCGCTGCTGCATCTGGTCCAGGGATTCCTTCAGCCGGGCCCGCATGGTATCGAAGTCGCGGGCGAGCTGGCCGATTTCGTCCTCCCCCGATACGGGGACGGGTACGGACAGGTCACCTGAAGCAATCCTCCGGGTGGCAGCGGTCAGGTCTTTCACCGGGCGGATGACGCTCCCGGTGGTTATCCAGCCGAGGAGAACAGTGGCTATCAGTGACAGGAGCGCCAGGAGAGCCCACTGTGTCTGCAGCTGGCGGGTGGGAGCCAGGGCTTCCGCTTCCCGCTGGCGCAGCACTATGCCCCACGGGGCCTGGGATGAGAGCGGGGCGAAGGTGATGATGTCCTTGTCTCTCGTCACCCCGCTGGCGCTCTCGTGGCACCGGTGGCAGGTGGATACCGTGGTCCTTCTCTCCTTGATCAGGGAAGCCAGAACGCCGCCGTGGTCGCTCACCTTCAGAAAGGACTCGGCCTGGCTGGTGGCGAGGACCCTCCCTGTCCCATCCACTATCTCGGCGCGGCCCGTGACCCCCATGTCGGCGGGCTGGAGGAAACGTGCCAGGTCGGGCTTCGAGAGGTCTATGGCAAGCTCGACCAGACCCGTCGCCGGCTGCCCGGCGGGGCCGAGGGGGACCACCAGGTAGACTACCTCGCTCTGCACCGCCGCGTCGTAGGTGATATTGCTCAGGCCGGGCTTCAGGGTGGATAGGGCGCTCTGCACATGGGGGAGCGCCCGGCGGTTAGTGTTTTCGGCGGCGGCTAGAAGAGGTTCTGTCATGACGACGTTGCCCTCCATGTCCAGGAGGGAGACATAGTGCGCCGGGAGAAGCGAGGCATCATAAATGCGGCGGAGAAGAAGCCTGTCGGGCGGCGGGTTGGCTTCCCCGGAAGTGCTACTCACCTGTCGCGAGGCTGCGGTCACCCGTTCAATGTCCTGGGTCAGGAAGACGTCGAGGCTGGCAGCCATCTGGCGGGTGAGGACGAGACGTTCGGCCAAGACCCGCCGGGTGGTCTCGTTTATGGCGATGATGCCGAAATAGCTGAAAACACCCAAGATGAGCACCATGCCCAGGAAGATGAGGGACAGTATCCTCCCTCTGAGAGGTAGTCTGTGCCAAAAACGCATGCCGCTTCTTTCAGAAAAGGCGTCAGGCGGGCGCGAATTTCGCACTGCGCCGGCGCTTTTTCAGAATGAGATAGTATAACATAATGTAGGCCGTACCTGCGAAAGCCCCCGAACTCCAGCGCCTTGACAAGGGGCAGCGAAGGGCTATAATCTTGTCCCCGCGAAGGCGGAGATCAGATTGCTTTGACGTCTAACCCCTCTCTCTCTCCCGCCACTGTGTCCAGTAGTCAGAATAACTTTAAGGAGGTCGTCCATGCCTGGAGTGCTCTACGAGAAGAAGGGGCGGATCGCTTACATCACCATCAACCGGCCCGAAGCGATGAATACCATGAACCGCGAGGTGTGGGATGGACTGGCGGCGGCCTGGGTCTCCGTGCGCGATGACCCGGAGGTATGGGTGGCCATCGTCACCGCCGCTGGAGACAAGGCGTTTTCGGTAGGGGGCGACCTGAGGGAGATAGGGGCGGCCTTCGCTGCGGCGGAGAAGGAGGGGAGGCCCGTGTCGTTGCCGATACCTGAGGTCAACCCCATGCGGGGTCTGACCGTGTGGAAGCCTTTCATCGCCGCCGTCAACGGGATGGCCCTCGGAGGCGGCCTCGAACTGGCGTTGGCCTGCGACATAAGGATTGCATCGGAGAATGCCTCTTTCGGCCTGCCCGAGTCGAAGGTGGGGCTTATCGCCGGTATGGGCGGTACACAGCGGCTGGCCCGCGTGGTGCCCCTCGGCGTGGCTCTCCAGTTAATGATGACTGGCGACAGCATCAACGCCGCCGAGGCCTACCGCGTCGGCCTGGTCAATAAGGTCGTTCCGTCCGCCGAGCTGATGTCGGCGGCTGAGGCGCTGGCCAAGAAGCTATGTGACTGCGCTCCCCTCTCCGTCAGAGCTATCAAGGAATCCGCTTGCCGCGGGAGGGAGATGACCCTGGAGGAAGGGCTTCGCCTCGAGCAACTTCTCACCCGGGATCTGCTGCAGACCGCCGACAGCAAGGAAGGGTTGAAGTCCTTCGCCGAGAAGAGGAAGCCGAACTACCAGGGCAGGTGACAGGAGGGCGGTCATGGTTATGAAAACGATCCGTGCACGAGCGCGTCATTGCGAGCGTAGCGA
>JAUYGE010000249.1 GCA_030690705.1 Dehalococcoidia bacterium
ACCGGGCCCAACATGGCGGGGAAGTCCACCTATCTGAGGCAGGTGGCCCTCATCGTGCTGATGGCGCAGACCGGCAGCTTCGTGCCGGCGGAGTCGGCGGCCGTCGGCATGGTCGACCGCATCTTCACCCGCATCGGTGCGCAGGAGGACCTGGCGGCCGGTCAGTCCACCTTTATGGTGGAGATGGTGGAGTCGGCCAATATCCTGCACAACGCCACTCCGCGCTCGCTGATTATCCTGGATGAGATCGGGCGGGGTACCAGCACCTACGACGGCCTGTCCATCGCGCGGGCGGTGGCGGAGTATATCCATAACTATCCCCGGCTGGGGGCGAAGACCCTGTTCGCCACCCATTACCATGAACTGGTGGAGCTGGCGGGCTACCTGCCCCGGGTGAGGAACTTCAATGTCGCGGTGACCGAGGAAGAGGGGAAGGTCATCTTCTTGAGAAAGGTGATACCCGGTGGAGCTGATCGTAGCTACGGTATCCATGTCGCCCAGCTTGCCGGGCTGCCTCGGTCGGTGATCAGGCGGGCCGAAGAGGTGCTGGTGGAGCTGGAGGGCGATAGCCGGGCACGGCACGCCGTGCCCCTACGGCGGCGCGGCAAAGGGGCCGCCCCGGTGGAGCAGATGCCTCTATTCGCGCCGGGCCCGGCGCTGGCGGAAGAGCTGGCGAAGCTGGATGTGGATTCGCTGACTCCGCTGGAGGCGATAAGCAAGCTCTATGAGCTGAAGAAGAAGGCGGGCGAGGGGTAAGGGAGTGGGCGGATTGCTTCGGGCTTCGCCCTCGCAGTGACAGAGCCACGGTTGCCCTATGTGGATTCGTAGTGATATAGTTTTACGCTCTGCGTGCAACGGGATGGAAAGGGGCGAAGCCCCTTTCAAAAGAATACTATCCCTCTCTCCTTTCCAAGGAGAGAGGGATTCAGGGTGAGAGGTTACAAGAGCCCTTATGGCCAAGATTGAAGTTATTGAAGGTGGGACAGTCACGACGCCTTCAGGTTTCCTGGCGGGAGCGGTCGTGGCGGGGATAAAGGAAGGCAATACAGGCAAACCGGACCTTGCCATCCTTTACTCGGAAGGGGCGTGCACCGCGGCGGCGCTCTTCACCACCAACAAGGTGAAGGCGGCTCCCATCCTGGTCTCTCAGAAACACCTGGCGGGCAAGAGTATCGCCGCCATAGTTGCTAACAGCGGTTGCGCCAATGCCTGCACTATGGAGCAGGGACTCCTCGACGCCGAGGAGATGGCTACGCTGGCAGCAGGGGGACTGGGGGTGAGGCCCGAAGAGGTCCTGGTGGCGAGCACAGGCGTCATCGGGGTGCCGCTTCCCATGGGGCGCATCAGGGAAGGGATTGAGAGGGTAAAGCTCGAGCGCGACGGGGGCCATGACTTCGCCCGGGCGGTTATGACCACCGACACCGTCGCCAAGGAAAGGGCGTTGAGCGTCTCCCTGCGTGGTGGGCAGTGCTCCATCGGAGGTGTGGTCAAGGGTTCGGGCATGATTCATCCGAATATGGCTACGCTGCTCTGTTTTCTAACCACCGATGCAACGGTGGAGAAGGACTTCCTGCAGAAGGTGCTGAAGAGCGCGGTGGCCGGCTCTTTCAATATGGTAACGGTGGACGGCGATACCAGCACCAACGACTCCATTTTCCTGCTGGCGAATGGCCTTTGCGGTCTGCCGGACTTGCGCGCCGGCACTGAAGAGGGGGCTTTGTTTCAGGAGGCGGTGACGAGCCTGTGCACCTATCTCGCCCGGTGTGTAGCCACTGATGGCGAGGGAGCCACGCGGCTGATAGAGGTCACAGTGGAAGGGGCGAAGTCCCTGGCCGATGCCCGCCGGGCGGCCAGAACAATCGCGGGCTCGTTTCTGGTGAAGGCAGCGGTGCATGGCGGCGACCCCAACTGGGGTAGAATAATGGCTGCCCTGGGTAGAAGTGGCGTTGCGATGGTTGAGTCGAAGGTGGAGCTGGCTGTGGGTGGGGTCAAGTTGCTGGAGCGGGGCCGGCTGGTGTACCACACGCTTGATAGTGAGAGAGTCCGCCAGGCCTTCATGGAGAGGGAGGTGTCGATTCTGGTGCGGCTGAATATGGGGAAAGGCAAGGCGACCGCCTGGGGCTGTGATCTTTCGGAAGAATATGTCACCATCAACAGCGCATATGCGACATAGTGAACCTCTCACCCCTATCACCACCCCCTATAATGGCGTAGGAAGGGTGGGTTGGCATGACTAAGACCACCTTGGTGATAAAAGTCGGCGGCAGTGCCCTGGGAAGTCTGGATACGTCGCTGGCAGACCTGGTGGCGTTGCACCAGTCCGGCCTGAGGCCGGTGGTGGTGCATGGGGGAGGGGACCTCATCAGTTCGTGGTTGAAGAGGATGGGGGTGGCTACCAGGTTCGTGAGAGGGCTTCGAGTGACCGATGCCGAGACGATGAGGGTCGTGGCGGCGGTGCTGGCGGGGCTGGTGAACAAGGAGCTGGTGGCCTCTATCACCACACTTGGAGGCAGGGCCTTCGGCATGAGCGGGGTGGAGGGTGGATTCATCCGCGCCAGCGTTGCCGACCCCGAGCTGGGGTACGTGGGCAGTGCTCTGGAGATCGACCTCCGGCCCCTGAATGATGTGTTGAAAGCCGGATACATCCCGGTGATTTCGCCGATATGCTTACAGAAGATAACCGGCGGCGGAGGCCCCGGCGTGCTGCTCAACGTAAACGGAGACGCTGTGGCCGGGCAGTTGGCGCTGTCCCTGAGGGCATCGAAGCTGGTTTTCCTTACCGACGTGGCAGGCATTTGCGATGCTTCGGGTGAGGTGATTCCTTACCTGTCGCCAGAGGAAGCGAAAGGGCTGATATCGTCGGGGGTCGTCTCCGGGGGAATGATTCCGAAAGTTGAGGCATGTATCCTGGCTCTGGAGAAGGTACAGGTGGCGCGCATCATAGATGGCCGCACGCCGCACGCGCTTCTAAGGGAGATGGAAGATGGCGAAGGCGGTACTACTATCGGGAGGACAAGGTGAGTCGCTGGCCTGAGTACGCTGAGAAGTACCTGATGAACACTGTCAAGCGCCTGCCGCTGACCATCGTGCGGGGTGAGGGGATGCGCGTCTGGGACGACGCGGGACGGGAATATCTGGACTTCGTAGGTGGCTGGGCAGTGAACAGCCTTGGGCACTGCCATCCCGCTGTGGTCGAGGCGCTGAGGGAGCAAGGCCGTCTCCTGATTCAGGCCTCTAACCAGTTCTACACCATACCCCAGCTGCAGCTGGCCGAGCTTCTGGTGCAGGTAAGCTGCCTGGACAAGGTCTTCTTCTGCAACAGCGGCGCCGAGGCCGGGGAGGGGGCGGTGAAGCTGGCCCGCCGCTACGGCAAGCTCCATTTGAATGGGGCATACGAGGTCATTACAACGATCAACTCCTTTCACGGCCGCACTCTGGCCATGGTGGCGGCTAGCGGACAGAAGAAGTTCCAGGAGCCTTACACGCCCTTGCCGGCCGGATTTATCAATGTGGAGTACGACAGTATCGAGGCCATCAAGAAGGCCACTTCTCCCTCAGTCTGCGCGGTGATGCTGGAGCCTATCCAGGGCGAGGGAGGGGTCAACATTCCGTCAGATAGCTACTTGAGAGAGGTGCGGGCGTGGTGTAGCGAGAAGGGCTTGCTTCTCATACTCGACGAGGTGCAGACCGGGATAGGCCGCACCGGCACCCTCTTCGGCTACGAGCAATACGGCGTGGAACCGGATATAATGACCCTGGCTAAGGGGCTGGGCAGCGGTGTTCCCATCGGGGCTATCATGGCCAAGAACAGGGCTGCCGTCTTCTCGCCGGGCGAGCACGGCTCGACTTTCGGAGGTAATCCGCTGGCCTGCGCCGTGGCCTTTGCGGTGATGAAGTTCGCCCTGGAGAACAACCTGGCGGCCAATGCCCGGCGGGTAGGGGACCATTTCATGAGAGGGTTGACAGGGTTGAAGCAGAGGTTCCCTCTTATCCGCGAGGTGCGGGGAAGGGGGCTGTTGATTGCCGTGGAGTTCAAGAAGGAGAGCGCCTCGGAGGTGGTCCTGAAGTGCCTGGATAACGGCCTGCTGATCAACCAGGTGAAGCCTAATGCCATTCGCTTCGTTCCGCCGTTGATTGTGTCGGAGGGTGATGTGGACCAGGCGCTGGATGTCATGGGTAAGGTAATGGCGAATGTATCGTAAGTATCTCGTCCCTCTTGTCATTGCGAGGCACGCAGTGCCGAAGCAATCCGTAGACTATGGAGGGACGGATTGCTTCGCTTCGCTCGCAATGACAGATTAGGAGAATGTAGTGGCCCAGAAGCAGAAGGTAGTCCTCGCCTACAGCGGTGGTCTGGACACCTCGGCGGCTATAAGATGGATTGCCGAGAAATACCAGATGGACGTCATCGCTCTCACCATTGACGTCGGCAACGAGCGGAATCTGTCGCAGGTCCGCCAGAAGGCCCTCAAGATAGGGGCGGTGAAGGCGGTGGTGGTGGATGCCAAGGAGCTCTTCGTCAACCTGTTCG
>JAUYGE010000252.1 GCA_030690705.1 Dehalococcoidia bacterium
CCCGGGCAGTGACATACCTTGACGTTGTGCTTCTTGACCAGTTCCACCTCGGCATCCGACAGCCAGCTGGAATGGATCAGCAGCATGTTCGGTCCCAGGAGGCCGAGACTGTTCAGATACTCCACATCGGTCAGCCCTTGCCGTCCCCTCACGAACTCCACGCCCTGCACCGCGGCTGCCACATGGATCTCGGCCCCTGTGCCATAACCGTCAGCCAGCTCTTTCAAAGCCTTGAGCAGCCCGGCTGAGTTCCCTCGCGGGTCGCCCATGCCGATCCACACCCGTATTCTGCCGCCGGCGGCCCCGTGAAATCGCTTGAAGAACTCCCGGTGCCTTTCCACAGCCTCTTCCTTGCTGGCCATCAGGCGCTGAGGCTGAGGGTTCTTCGGGTCAACGACGGTGTCCATGTACCTCTTGGCCAGCACCGCCCTCAGCCCGCTCTCCCCCACCGCTTTGACCGCCCCTTCCGCCAGAAAGATGCCCGGCTCGGCGAAACAGGTGGTGCCCGTCTTCATCATCTCCAGGCACCCCAGCAGGGTGCTGACATAGGCCTCCTCCTCCGTCATCACCGCCTGAAAAGGATAGGACCGCTCGTACAGCCAGGTGAAGAAGTCCACATCGTCGCCGAAGCCCCGGCTGAGCGTCAGCACTACATGGCAATGGGCGTCGATGAGTCCCGGCAGGACCACCTTGCCTCCGGCGTCGATCACCTTCTCCGCCCGGAACCCTTTCCTCACCTCGGCGCTCTTGCCGACCCGGACTATGCGGTTCCCGTCAATGGCGATGGCGCCATCCTTAATGATGCGCCTTTGGCTGTCCAGCGTTATGACAGTAGCCCGGTCAACCAGTAGTTTCACCCCCGCCTCCTTCTTTACTTCCTATTGTAACGCATCAGGATGGCCTCCACCACACCACCGGCGACCGCCCTGGGAGCACCCCTGATGCTCCCGCACTCCTCTTTCTGCGCCGCCGGGTCTATCTCGAGCATCTTGGTATCCTTCTGTATCTCCACGTCGCTGCGCAGCAAGCCCCTCAACAGGCCGCTGATTTCAGCCCTGACCGGCGAGTCGCCTATCCAGCCCAGGATATCGCCGGCGCTGACCGTGTCGCCCAGCTTCCGCTCGGCCCTGAACAGGCCGCCGAACGGGGCATGGGCCACCCTCTGGAAGGTGTAGCCGCCGATGGCTACGGGAATGGCCGTGTCCTTCTCCGCCCCCCCCTCCAGGATGAGCCGTCCGAGATTGTTGTTATGATTGGTCTCAATAACCACGTGGACGTCCTGCCCCGCTCGGAAACCCGGCCCGACGCCGATAACCCATGGCGCATCGCTCATATTAGTCCCGGTATTCCGTTTGGCCATGATGGCATCCACCAGGACATCGGGGCGGAGAAAGTCCTTGACCGATGCCTGAGGGTCGACCATTATCGGTATCTCTCCCGCTTCCCATACCCTGGCGACCTGCTGTGGCGAGTTCACCAGACGGGCGGTCACCCCTTCAATCTCCATGTGCCCATCGTAGATAGCCTCCGAGAAGGTGACTCCCCGTGTGACCGCCAGCGGGCGGGCCACCTCCGTAATACAGAGGCGGAAGTGACAGTGGTACAGACGGTGGGCGATAGCCGATCCCAGCTCACCTCCACTCTTAATCAGCACCACCAGGTCACCCAGCTTGTTCTTCTTCTCCATCGGACCGGTTCCCTTCTCAAGTTCTCTAGCCAGATTGTAGTCCTGCACCGTGTCTATGTCACTCAGGACGGCTTCGGAGACCTCCACCTCCATCACATCGTCCTCGTGGGCGGCAACTATCCCGCGCGCGCCGGTGTCCCCTTCAATCCGGGCCATCTCAGCCCGGTACCTTGGACTGAAGAGCACCGGGTTCCCCCTACGTCCGCGGTGGACGGGCACCACAATTCCCTTCCGGCTCCTTTCAAACTCAGCAACTAGATGTCCGATGGTGTCTTTGCCTATCAAGGGCTGGTCAGCGAGGAAGAGCATGACTCCTGAGTCTGCGGGGACATGCTCTAGCCCCACTTTTATGGAGGAGGACATGCCCCGACGAAACTCGCGGTTGATCACCACTTTCGCCGGATACCGCGAAATCCGGCGGGCGATCTCATCCGCTTCGAACCCGAGGACAACTACAACGCCCTTCAGGTCCAGGGAGGAAAGATTATCGAGTACGTGCTCCAGGACTGTCTTGCCCAGCCATGGCAGTAGCTGCTTGGGTTGTCCCATCCTGCTTGACCCTCCGGCAGCCAGGACGATAGCTGTTATCGCGGCGATTTCCTCCTCACCAGATTATGATTCTCATCATGAGTCGTATGTCATTGCGAGGAGCCCGCAGTGAGCGGGCGACGAAGCAATCCGGCCCGCTGTCATTCCCGCGAAAGCGGGAATCCAGGGGAGTACCGGGAGGAGATGGCCACGGGCCGATTCCATCGGGGCTCGCAATGACAGTTGTGGTGGGGATTTTATCGGTAGGGTGCGTGAAAGTCAAAAAAGGCCAGCGAGGCTGTTTAGCAAGGGCGTTGTAGAGGGGCTTCGCCCCTCTACGAAACAAAATCCCCTCTCTCCTTCGAAGGAGAGAGGGGCAGGGGTGAGAGGTTGATAAACAACCTCAGTGAATATCCAGTTGTATTCTGATGGCCTCCTCAATCTTTAGCATGTCTTCCTCAGAAATAATACCGGCCCGGCGAAAGAGCCGCTCCTTGCTCACAGTCGCCAGTTGGTCCGTCATGGCCTTACTTTCCTTCCCCGCAAGAACCACCACTGCCTCGCTGGGATAGAGCCTGTCTGTCTTGCTGGTGAGAGGCACAACCTGAACCCTATTGAGGAACCTGTTTGACGTGTCGTTGCTGATGATCACCGCAGGACGCTTCTTCTTGATTCCCCCGCCGACGGATGGATCGAAGTTGACCCACCATATCTCACGCCGTCTCACGGTCTAAGGTCCTTGAAAGTAATCTCTGCCCATTCCATAGCTTCCTTCTCCCTCCTCTTGTCTCTCGCCATTTCAGCATAGGCTGACTCCAGGTTGGGGAGAAGAACGTGGGGCCTCACCAGTCCCTCAATGAACTTACTTATCTTTCGTGGTCCTATGGTCCTACGGAGACCCTCGTAGACCTCTGCATCAACTGTCAGGGTCAGTTTCTTCTGCATGACATACCTCCTTACACGTATATTATACGTGTAGCCTTTCAACATATCAACGCCAGAGCCGACAGCTATCAAGAGGTATTGTGAACTAGACGTCTCCCAAATCCAGTGACCTGCCGCTCCGCGTGACGCAATCCCCACAGTCCCTCCCGAGATTGCTTCGTCGTCCCGATTTCCTCGGGACTCCCCGCAATGACAGGGGGTTCCCCCCACATATCAAACAGAGTAGAATAGGGACGCCCATGTGGAATCGTCTGCTGGAATCGCTGCGGAGTAACCGCGTCCTCCTCTCCCTCTGCGTCACCACCTTCTTCATCATGATCGGCCAGGGCATCATCTCGCCGATCATGCCGCTCTACGTCAAGAGCTTCGGCATCAGCGTCACCCTGGTGGGCGTCGCCATAGGGATGTTCGGCTTCGCCAGACTGATCGCTAACATTCCCATCGGCTATGTCGCTCAGCGGTACGGGAAGCGGGTCCTGCTGGTGGGAGGCCCGGTCGTCAGCGCGGCAGCCGCCCTGCTGATGGCCTTTGCCTCCAGCTATCCGGAACTGATCGCGTACCGCTTCCTCTCCGGCCTGGGCTCGGCCATGTACGTCACCGGCTCGGTCATCTACATCGCGGATGTCGCCGGCACCCACAACCGGGCGCGCTACCTTAGCCTCCAGGAGGGAAGCATCGTATTCGGCGGCAGCATCGGCCCTGTGGTGGGTGGGCTGACAGCCGACCTATGGGGACTGAGAGCGCCCTTCCTCTTCCTGGCTGGCTTCTGCCTGGTGGGCATCTACCTCGCCTGGACCCAGATGCCGGAGGTTAAGCCCACACCCAGCGCCGTCCCGGCCGCATCACCCGGCAAGCCTCCGGCGGCGCGCACCGGCGTGCTTCAGATACTCCGCGACCCGACGTTCTTTCTCATCGGTCTCTTCGGCCTGACCATATTCCTGACCCGCACCGGCGGGCGCGGCAGTATCATACCCCTGCTGGCCACCACGAAGGCGGGGCTGAGCGCCACCGAGGTGGGCATCGTCTTCACCATAGAGTCGCTGACGGCCTTTGCCACTATGCTCCCGGCCGGCATACTCTCCGACCGGCTGGGAAGAAAGGTGGTGGTACTGCCCGCAGCCTTTGCGATACTGGTGGGGCTGGTGCTCTTCACTGTGGCACAGGGGCTGGGGATGTACATTGTGGCGGGCATCGTCCTCGGCCTCGGGATCGGCATTGCCGGGTCTACGCCGCCCGCCTGGGCGGCCGACCGCGCCCGGGCTGGCAATGTGGGCGTCACCATGGGCCTCTACCGCACCTTCGGCGACGCCGGCAACATCATCGGCCCGGTCCTCCTCGGCTGGATTGCCGACACGTTCAGCTTCGAGTCGGCCCTGCTGACCAACGGGGCCCTGGTACTGGCCGCCGCCCTTCCCCTCTGGCTGGTGGGACGGGAGAGCGTGCGCCGCCACTCGGAGACGCAGAAGGCTGGAGAGCGGCATCAGTAAGGCAGTATGCGGCGCCTTTACGCCTGGTCAAGAAACATAGCTTTGGTCTGAGCTTGCTGCTTCTCGATCCGTCTCAGGACTTCATCCTGTCCCAGGCCTCTCACCGCCACCAGCTTGCTCCTGCTTGTCAGACCCTTTTCAATAGTCAGGCTGCTCTTGCTCACCCCGAGAACGTCGGCGAGGAACCTGACTAGCTCCTGGTTGGCCTTGCCCCCCACCGGAGGCGCAGCGATCCTCACCTGTAAGGCCCCGTCCTTGAAGCCTGTCACCTTGCTCCGAGCCGCATTGGGCTGAACGCGGACCGCGATTCGTGCTTGTACTTCACCAGTCATTGATGCTCGCCATTCTATCACGCTTCAAGTCACGGTTTCACGGCCCGAAGGCGCCACCGGGAGTTCGGGTCATCCCATGCTTGACTTTTCCCCGCCGCTCGCGCATTCTGGAGGCGCCCCTGAGACCGGTCCGGACCGTCAAGGGACCAGAGGAGGCACACATGAAGGTCATGGTAACCGGCGGCGCCGGCTTCATCGGCGAGCGCCTCATCGATACGGTCTTGGAGAGGGGACACACCGTCACCGTCCTCAACCACCGGCCGCCGCGGCAGAAGGTGGCGCACGTGCTGGTGGACCTCGCCGGCCAGTTGTTGCCCGCCGAGCTTTTCGAAGGCGTGGACGCCGTCATCCACCTCGCCGGCAGGAACATCTTCGCCTGCTGGAACGACAAGGTGCGGAAGAGCATCTACGACAGCCGCATACTGTCCACCAGGAGCCTGGTATCCTCGATAGCCAGGCTGGACCGCAAACCATCGGTGTTCGTCTCGGCATCGGCGGTGGGCATCTACGGGGAGCGAGGGGAGGAGGAACTGGACGAATCATCGGCCCCGGGGGGCGATTTCCTGGCCAGGGTGTGCCTGGACTGGGAGGCGGAGGCGCGCAAGGCCGAGGCCCTGGGCCTGCGCACCGCCCAGGTCCGGACCGCCCCGGTGCTGGGACACGGAGGCATGCTGGCCCAGATGTTGCCCCTGTACAGGTGGGGACTTGGCGGCCCGCTGGGAAGCGGACGGCAGTGGTTCCCCTGGATACACATCCAGGATATCGTCGGCATCTACGTCTTCTCGATAGAGAACAAGGGCGTCATCGGCCCCATCAATGCCTGCGCTCCCGGCCAGGTGACGAACAAGCAGTTCTCCGACGCCCTGGGTAAGGTGCTCCGGAGGCCGGCCTTCATGAGGGTGCCCCAGCAGGCGGTGAGGCTGGTCTTCGACGGCCTGGCGGACTTCATCCTGGCCAGCCAGAAGGTCGTTCCCCGGAAGGCCGCCGCGGCGGGCTACCAGTTCGCCTTCCCCGAGATCTCGGGTGCGCTGGCGGACCTGGTGGGCCGGACCGAGCGGGTGGCGCGATGACGGGCCTGGACCAGTCTGGCCGGGGCGCGAGAGCAAGGGGGGGAAAGCCGTGTCTTTAGCCGTGCTGGCAATAGCTTATGTAGTTTACGGGCTGGGCGCCTTCGGGCTCATAGCGACTCTGCGCAGACTTGGAGTCTCGCTGGGAATCGCAGTCGTGCTTGCCTTCCTGGCGCTGGGGATTGTCGCCGGACTTGTCTCCTACTCAACGTGGCCCAACGACATCAGCGTCATCTTCAACATTCCTGGAGCGCTGACCGGAGACAAGCTGTACCGGTGGTCGATCCTCCTGCTGGGCGACCCCAGCTCATCTCAGGCCCACTTCACCATTCCCTGGATTCTTAGAATTCCGCAGGTCTACGTTCTCTCATCGGTCATCGCCTGGCTGCTGCTTGGCCTTATCGTCCGACTGGCATACCATGCATTCAGAAGACGCGCCTCGCCACGAGCGGCCAGGCGCCAGCGGATTTCCTGAGAAACTGAAGCCGCCTGGGACGGAAGATGTCAGTCAACTCGTTTCACCTCATGTGTCGCGTTCGACGCAAGCATCGGTGAAAACTGGTGCGCCTGGAGGGAATCGAACCCACGACCCCCGGTTCCGAAGACCGATGCTCTGTCCGCTGAGCTACAGGCGCATGAACTCAGCTTCAATTCTACCTGAATCCGACCGAAAAGACTATCGGTGAGGCTGCTTGCTAATGCAGCTTGGGTTGCTAAACAGCCTGCGTTTTATATACCCTGCACAACAGGCTCCGCATCGGGGTGGAGCCCAGCCCCGGGTCGTGGTGTTCGCTGTCCGTCAGCAGGTTGATGTTGGCCTCCCATGCCCCATGCTCCGCTCCCGGCCTCTCCGGGAACCACCAGCCATGCTCCGCCAGTACCACACGCGGGTCCATCCCGAGCGTGAGCAGGGCTTTTTGCCTGCACCGGCCCCGCGGCGATTCAATCCACACCCAGTCATCGTTATTGATGCCTAACCTCGCGGCCGTCTCCGGGTTTATCCTCACCCTGGGCTCGCTGTGAATCTCCCGGGTCCAGGGCAACTGACGGTACTGCGTATGGAAGAAGACGGGACTTCTGATGCCTGTGGTCAGCACCAGGGGATAGCTCGCCAGAAGCTCGGGCGTGCTCACCGGGCTCTCCGGAGGCTCCTTGTAAACGGGAAGCGGGTCGAGCTTCAACTCCTCCAGCTCCCGGGAGTAGAATTCCACCTTTCCCGAGGGGGTATTGAACCCGGGCTTGTTATCCGTCCGCAACAAGCCGCGCTCGTACTTCTTCCACTCCTGCGGCCTGGACACCCATCCCATTTCCTTGAGCTGCGCGAAGTTAAGCCCTATTGGCTTAAGCGACACGTCCAGGTACTCGTCAACGCACTCCGCTCCGTAGCTCAGGCCCACCCTCTTGAGCACCTCTATGAAGACCTCCACGTCGTGTCTCGCCTCCCATAGCGGCTCTATCACCTTCGGAGCGGCGCACAGGGTGGGAGGCACGTAGCTGTCGGGGCCGCTGGGCACGTGCAGGTTGTCCCTTTCAAAGGGGGTAGAAGCCGGCAGCACAATGTCGGCCAGCTCGGCCGTCGGCGTCATGAAAACATCCATCACCGAGATGAAGTCCAGCTTCATCATCGCCTCGTAGATGAGTCCCTTGGGGTTCTCGCCGGTGACGATAGGATTGCTGGCATGCACCATCAAAGCCTTGATGGGATAAGGCTCGCCGGTCAACATGGCCTGGAACCCCGCATGCCGTGCCACCGGGCGCACCCGGTTGATCAGGGGGAAATTGCCCACCGCCTTGCTCCAGTCCTCGGGTTTCATGGCCACGCCAAGGCGTTGCTGGGGGCTCAGCGGCTCCTCCCAGAACACGTTGCCGCCGGGAACGTCGATATTGCCGGTTACCGCCGGCAGGAAGTAGATGCACCGCGCCGTATTGGTGGAATTGGTGCCGAATTCCCAGGCGACGCGAGAGTGTATGGATGCCGGACGGCTGGTGGCATACATGCGGGCGGCCTGCCTGATGCTGGCGGCCGGGACCCAGGTGACCTGCTCCGCCCACTCCGGGGTGAACTTCTCCACCTGCTCCGCCAGCCTGTCGAAGCCGAAGGTCCATTTC
The DNA here is from genome assembly GCA_030690705.1 of Dehalococcoidia bacterium. Classification (GTDB taxonomy): domain Bacteria; phylum Chloroflexota; class Dehalococcoidia; order JAENJB01; family JAENJB01; genus JAENJB01. The sequence goes on from JAUYGE010000252.1 coordinate 8,156, forward strand.
TCCACGAACTCCCTGTCATAGAGGTGGTGTTTGATGATTTCATTCAGCCAGGCCAGCGCCATGGCGCAATCGGTGCCCGGCCTTATCTGGAGCCAGATATCGCTCTTGGCGGCCAGGGGGGAGAGATAGGGGTCTACGGAGATGACCTTCGCCCCTTTCTTGAAGCCGCGGATGAAGTTCAACGCCTTCCGGCCGGTGCCCTGGTGGGCAGGCAGTTTGAACGTCCAGTTGACGATGCACCTGGAGTTCTCCATATCGGCTGAGTGGGTGTTCCCGTAGGTGATGTGGTTAGTCGCCACCGTGGGGTACATGCAGTTGTGGGCGGTGCCGAGACTGTTCGGAGTGCCCCAGATGTTCGAAAAACGTCTCAACTGAGAGCTGACAGGCCTACCCGTCCCGCCGCAGACCGCCAGGCCCAGAGGCCCGTACTTCTCCCTGATCTCCCTCAGCTTCCCCGCTACCGTGTCCAGGGCCTCTTCCCAGGATATCCGCTCCCATTTCCCTTCCCCTCTCTGCCCCACCCGCTTCATCGGGTACTTCAGGCGCTCGGGGTGGTACACATACTGAGTGGCGGATAGACCCTGGGGGCATAAGGCTCCCCTGCTGGCGGGGCAATCGGGGTCGCCTTCAACCTTGACCAGCTTCCCATCGGCTACATGGGCCAGCACGCCGCAGCCGCCATGACACATCCCGCAGTTGGTTCTGATGACCTCTGGTCGCATAGCTCCTGTCCTTCCCCGCACCTCAAGTCACACCGTGGCATACGGAGGGGGAATATGGGGTGGGCGAAGGGATTCGAACCCTCGATCTCCAGGGCCACAACCTGGCGCCTTAAGCCTCTGGGCTACGCCCACCATGAGGCAGCAGAAAAACCGGGCCCATTATAGCTTAGCAAACAAACGCTCTTCAAACGGGGCTATTTCCTTCTGTCATTGCGAGGGGCGAAGCCCCGAAGCAATCCGTCTCCGGGGCTCGGGGCTTACGGATTGCTTCGCTTCGCTCGCAATGACCGGCGATATTTGGGCGCTTCTTATTTCTCCACCAGGTCCACGATGGTTACCCCCACACCACCCTCACCATACTGACCGGCGCGGTATGAACTGACCAGCGGATGGTGGGAGAGCCTCTCGCGAACAACGCTCCGGAGGGTGCCCGTTCCCTTGCCATGGATGACGCATACGCGTCTCAATCCGCCTATGAAGGCCTCATCGAGAAACTGCTCCATCCTGGGAAGAGCTTCCTCAACGGAAAGACGGCGCAACATCACCTCAGGATAGGACTGAAACACTTCGGAAAGTGAGTCCCTTCCATAGCAGTGGCGGAGAGAAGGGGAAGAGGGGCTGACTGGCAACCCCTCCCGTGTCCTTCAGATGAAACTGCTCGTCTATCTGCTGGGTTTGTTCTTGCTGTAGCAGTCGCTGCAGTATACCGGCCTGCCATCGCGAGGCTCGAATGGGACTTCGGTCTCCTTGCCACACCCGGCGCATACTGCCGGGAACATCTGGCGCGGAGCCCTGAAGCCCGAGCCGGAGCCGCCGGAACTGCCACCCCGATCAGCCTTCCGCGACTGCCGGCACGTGGGGCATCGCTTGGGCTCGTTGGTGTAACCCTTGGAGGCGAAGAATTCCTGTTCCCCTGAGGTGAAGGTGAAGCTGGCCCCGCAATCGGCGCACTGGAGCGACTTGTCCTGAAATGCCACTGGATGACCTCCTATCCTTGAGTATGATAATTAGTTGGTTCGTGTTACGGTCATCCAGCCTTGAGTGGAATCAAGAGGATGTTACCAAGCCCGTGATAACCTAAACCGATACCACCGTCGCTTATTCTACATCCCGGATTCTACTTTGGCAAGAGGGCAAGACCCGAATTCCAGGGCAATCTGCCCGGCCTCATGCTTCAGTCACCATGCCCCGCCGCTGGGTCAGTTTGCGCAACAGTATGGTCAGGAGGGAGAGGACCAGTATCATCAAGACCGAAAGGGCGCCGGTCAACGGTATGCTGCCGTCCCTCCAGAGGGTAAAGAGAAGCACCGGCAAAATCAGGGACTGGGCGGTGTACAGGACGGCCGCCATGGACAATACCTTCATGCTGAGGATGAGCAGATACAGCGCTCCGGCGATCAAAGAGGGAAGGATCAGGGGTATGGTTATGCGGCGCATGATGGTGAAAAGGCCGGCCCCGCTGGTGCTGGCGGCTTCCTCCAGTTCCGCCTTTATCTGAGCCATGCCGGCATGGGTGAAGCGCGTCCCCATGGGCAGGAATCTGACCAGGTAGACCAGCACCAGAATCCATATCGTCCCGTAGATGGGGTTGGGGAACATCAGGAACAAAATCATATAGCTGAACCCGATGGCTATGCCCGGCAAAGCATAGGGTATGAATACCAGGGCGTCCAGGAGCCTGGCGCCCTTCACCTTCAACCTGACCACCATCCAGGAGATGAGGGTTGCCAGTAGCATGCCGCCGCCGGCGACGGTCACGCCCAGGATGGCCGTATTCTTCAGTGTCAAAAGGAACTCGGGCCGGCTCAGAAGGTAACGGTAGTTCTTCCAGGTGAATAGCTCCAGGGCCTCTGCAGAGGGTAGCTGATAGTACGGCAAGAAGGAGGCCCAGAGGAGGACAAGGAAGGGCAAGATCACGGCCACGAAGAGGAAGAGGATTATGAACGCCCCCGCCACCCGCCGCCACCTCCCCAGGTCCATCAGCCGGGGACGGTATCCCTTGCCGGTGATGGTGGCATAGCGCTCCGCTCCGCTCATGGCCCTCTGATACAGGACCAGGCCTACTACGCTGAGGGCGATGAGGGCCAGGCTGGAGACGAAGGCCTCTCCATAGGCCGGGGGAAACATCTCCCGCATACTCATATAGATATTGGTGCTGAAGACCATGAGTCCCTGCCCGGCCCCCATCATCAGGGGCACCTCGAAAGCCTCCAGCCCACGGATGAACTGCAGGAGGGCTATGCCTGCGAGGGCGGGGGTCATCAGTCTGAACGTGACCCGGTAGAGGGTGACTGGCTTGCTGGCCCCGGCGGTGAAGGCTGCTTCCTCAAGGGAGGGGTCCATGGTCCTGAGCGAAGCTCCGAGAAGCAAGAAGGTGAGCGGCGCCATGGACAGGCCTTCTACCCAGAACATGGCCGGCACGGAATAGGCGTTGAACAGCGGCTGGGTGAATCCGAAGAGGAACCATACCTTGTTGAACCATCCGATAGTAGGGCTGAGGAGCAGGATCCAGGCGATGGCCTTGAGCATGCTGGGCATGACCAAGGGGATGTACATCAATCCGTAAATGAAATTTCTGAAGGGGGTGTTGGTCCGCTCTACCAGAAAGGCAATAATGCCTCCGAAGACGAAGGCCACCGCCATAGCCCCGAAGGCGAAGATGAGACTATTACCGATCATCGCCGGCGTTCGGGGGTCGGCAAAGGCCACACGGAAGTTCTTGAGCGTGAAATTGGTGAGGCTGAGATCAAAGAGGTTGCCTACCTGGACGTCTTTGAAGCTGTCCCACAGGAGGAAGAAAACGGGTATCACCGCCAGTATGACGACGAAGGCGGTGACAAGAATAAAGATTACCTTCTTGGCGTCAAAAAAGGTAACCTTCGCTTCTGCTTTCAGGGCACGCCCTCCAGCTAGTACTAAACTGCACAAGTCAGCGTAATAAATAGAGATTCTTCGCTACGCTCAGAATGACACATCCTTGTTTGTCACCCTGAGCGAAGCGAAGGGTCTCGTCCCGCTCACAAGCTAACGCTGATTATCGCAACTAA
>JAUYGE010000257.1 GCA_030690705.1 Dehalococcoidia bacterium
TTCCTCTTCTCGACAAGGCACTTTTAGGAATGCACAAAGAGAGCACATCTCAGGCCGCGCCGGTGGCGTCGACCGAGCTTAAGGTGATACCGCAAGCGCGGAGCGATTTCCGGGCTTGGGTGGAGAAGCAGAGCGGAGAGAACGTCTCGCGGTGCTACCAGTGCGGCAAGTGCACCGCCGGCTGCCCGGTAGCCTACCGCATGGACTTGGGCCCGCGGCGCGTGATACGCTCCGTTCAGCTCGGTCTCAAAGACGAAGCCCTCAAGAGCAACGCCATCTGGTTCTGCGTGTCCTGCCTCACCTGCTCGGCGCGCTGCCCGCGCGAGATAGACATCGCCCGGGTGATGGAGTCAGTGAGACTCCTGGCCGTCCGGGAGGGCATCAAGCCGGCGGAAGAACAGATCAATCTCTTCCACAAGCTCTTCCTGGATAATATCAAGGCGCTGGGCCGGATCAATGAGCTGCTCCTCGGCGGACTCTACAATCTGAAGAGCGGACATCTGACTCAGGACCTGCCTCTATTCTTGCAGATGGTGCCCCGTGGCAAGATTTCCTTCGTGCCCCGGCGTGCGCCGGGCACCGCCGAGCTAGGGGCCATATTCGAGCGCGTCAGGGCGCTCAGAGCGCAAGAAGGTAATAAATGACGGGCTGGCCAGTTTGTCATTGCGAGGCACGCAGTGCCGAAGCAATCCGAGGACCTGTGGGAGGAGACGGATTGCTTCGCTTCGCTCGCAATGATGGAGTGTCTTACTAAGTGACTAAGTCCTATTCCTTCTACCCCGGGTGCGCCCTGCACGCTTCGGCCAGGGAATATGACGTTTCCACTCTCCTGGTGTGCCGCGCGCTGGGTATCGAGATAACCGAGCTGGCCAAGTGGACCTGCTGCGGCGCCTCTTCGGCGCACTCCTTCGACACCTGGCTGGGGCTGGCGCTTCCCGCCCTGGACCTCCAGGAAGCGGAGAAGGCCGGCCGGCCGCTGGTCATCGCCTGCGCCAAGTGCTACTCCCAGCTGAAGATGGCCAGTCATGAGATGCAGAATAGGGAGACACTGGACAATGTGAACCATCTTACAGGTGGGGTGTTGAAGAACACCACCGAGGTGGTGCATCTCCTCCAGGTCTTGAACCTTGACAGTCCCGATTTCACCGGGACTGTCAAGCGTCCCCTGAAGGACTTGAAGGTGGCCTGCTACTACGGATGTCTCCTGGTGCGCCCCAAGGATGTGGCCGGCTTCGATGATCTGGAAGACCCGCAGATTATGGATGATATCGTGCGGAAGCTGGGAGCGGAGAGCGTGGACTGGGGCTTGAAGACGGAGTGCTGCGGCGCCAGCCTGATGGTGACCAACCGCGATGTGGTGATGAACCTCTCCCACCGCCTGCTGCGCCAGGCGAAGCAGAAGGGCGCCGACTGCGTGGCCGTGGCCTGTCCACTGTGCCACAGCAACCTGGACTGCTATCAGAAAGATATTGAAAAGGTATATCACGACGGGTCCAGCCTGCCGGTGCTTTACATAACACAGCTCATGGGACTGGCCCTGGGATTCACACCAAAGGAAATGCTCATGGACAGGCATCTCACCGACCCCCTGCCGCTGTTGCGGAGCAAGGGTCTGGCGTAAACAATGGCACGAATAGGCGTTTTCGTCTGTCACTGCGGCACCAACATCGCCGGGGTGGTGAGCATTCCGGCCGTGCTGGAGGCCGCGAAGAAGATGCCGGGTGTGGTGGTGGCGGCGGATGATAAGTATAGCTGCAGCGATCCCGGCCAATCCCACATCCGGGCCGTCATCGAGCAGAACAAGCTGAACCGGGTGGTCATCGGCAGCTGCTCGCCGCGTATGCACGAGTTCACCTTCCGCAAGGTGATGGTCAAGGCAGGGCTGAACCCCTATTTTCTCGAGGTGGCCAACATCCGGGAGCAGGTGAGCTGGGTACACAGCAACGACAAGGAGAAGGCGACGGCCAAGGCCATCGACCACGTCAGGATAGCAGTGGCCAAGGTGGCCCGCGATGAGGCCCTCTTCCCCAAGAAGGTGCCCCTCACTAAGCGGGCGCTGGTCATCGGCGGCGGCATCACCGGCATGCAGGCGGCGCTGGACATCGCCAACGCCGGCCATCCGGTCACCCTGGTGGAGCGGGAGTCCAGCATCGGCGGCCACATGGCGCAGCTCGACAAGACCTTCCCCACCCTGGACTGCTCCGCTTGTATCCTTACCCCCAAGATGGTGGAGATTGTCCAGCATCCGAATATCACCCTGTTGACCTATTCCGAGGTGCGCCAGGTCTCCGGCTTCGTGGGCAACTTCGACGTCGAAATAGTGAAGAAGGCGCGTAAGGTGGATGCCAAGAAATGCACCGGTTGTGGCATATGCTGGCTGAAGTGCCCGGAGAAGGTGAGTGCCGAGTTTAACGAGGGTCTGGGCGAGCGGAAGGCAATCTATGTGCCCTTTCCCCAGGCTGTTCCTCTGGTGCCTAAGGTTGACCTGGAAAATTGCCTCTATATCAAGTATCAGAATTATGTGGAAGGCAAGTCGGAAGGCAAGCGCCCGATGCAGTGCCGCATTTGCGAGAAGCTCTGCCCGGTGCAGGCGCTGGCCTGGGACCAGCAGGACGAAATCGTCAAGGAGAAGTTCGGGGCCATCGTGGTGGCCACCGGCTACAAGACCTTCGACCCCTCGGTGTGCGGCGAGTACGGCGGGGGCAAGCTGCCCGATGTCATCTCTGGCCTGCAGCTGGAGCGCATGTTTAACTCATCGGGGCCTACGGGTGGTGAGGTATTGCGTCCCTCCGACGGCGCGCACCCCAAGACCGTGGTGCTGGTGAGCTGCGTCGGCTCGCGGGATGAGCAGCGCGGGCGGCCCTATTGCAGCAAGATATGCTGCATGTACACCGCCAAGCAGACCATATTGCTCAAGGAGCATGACCCTGAGGTCCAGTGCTACGTCTTCTACATTGATATTCGCACCGGTGGCAAGGACTATGAGGAGTTCGCGCGGCGGGCCCAGGAGGAGTACGGCGCTCTGTACCTGCGCGGGCGTGTCTCCAGGATATATGAGGATGGCAAGCAACTGGTGGTACTGGGAGAGGACTCCCTGATGGGGCGTCCGGTGGAGATCCGGGCCGACATGGTGGTGCTGGCCACCGGCGTGGAGGCCAACGAGGGGGCGGCGGAGCTGGCGCAGACCATGAAGCTCAGCCATGATGTTTACGATTTTCTCACTGAGGCCCATCCCAAGTTGAAGCCGGTGGAGACTCAGACCGACGGCATCCTGGTGGCCGGCGCCTGCGTGGGACCGAAGGACATCCCCGAGTGTGTGGCCCAGGGCGGCGCCGCCGCGGCCAAGGTGAGCGCCCTTTTCAGCCAGGAGATGCTGACCAGCGACCCCATGGTGGCCTCCGTGGACAACGCTCGCTGCATCGGCTGTCTCTTGTGTGTCCAGGTATGTCCCTACAAGGCCATCGATACCCAGGTGCTGCGGAACGGAAGGACGGTGGCGCTGGTCAACGAGAGCCTGTGCCGTGCCTGCGGCCTCTGCCCGGCCGTTTGCCGTCCGAAAGCTGTCAATCTCAGGGGGTTCACCAACCAGCAACTGCTGGCCGAGGTAAATGCGCTGTGGCAGTAGGCGAGTTCGAACCCAAAATAGCCGGTTTCCTGTGCAACTGGTGCAGCTACGCCGGGGCCGATCTGGCGGGCACCAGCCGGATGAGCTATCCGCCCAACATACGCATCATCCGCGTGCCCTGCTCGGGGAGGGTTGACCCTCTCTTTGTGGTCAAGACCTTCCAGCAGGGAGCCGACGGCGTGCTGGTGGCGGGATGCCACCTGGGGGACTGCCATTACAACGAAGGCAACTTCTATAGCCGGCGGCGCTTCGCCCTGCTGGCCCCCTTTCTGGACTACCTGGGAATTCAAAAGGAACGCTTCCGCCTGGAGTGGGTCTCGGCCTCGGAGGGCCGGAAGTTCTCCGACGTGGTCACCTCATTTACGAATGACCTGAAGAAGCTGGGGCCGCGGAATGTCCTATCCTCAGGAGGGAGAGGATGAAGGTGAGGGGGAGTCGAACGGATTGCTTCGCTTCGCTCGCAATGACAACGGGAACGGTGGTGGGTTGCGTCCCGATGAAGTCGGGACTTCACCCACCCTACGGTGCGGAGGGCGCTAAGACAGGGATGGAAAGGGGCGAAGCCCCTTTCATAGAAAACGTTTCCCTCTCTCCTTTCGAAGGAGAGAGGGTAGGGTGAGAGGTTGACAGAATCATTCGACAAACAAATACGCGATAAAGCCCGGGAGCTCCTGAAGAGCGGCGACTTCGCCTGCGTCATGGGCTACGAGCGGGCCACCGACGGCAAGACGGCGCGTCCCCTCTTCGCCTACACCCCCGAGGAGGTGGAGAGGTTTGTCTTCGACCAGTACTGCACCCACAACCTGGCCCGGTATATCATCAACTGGCGGGACAACAAGAAGTCCGTCGGCATCGTGGCCAAGCCCTGCGACACCCGCGCCATCAATCTCCTCATCAACGAGAAGCAGATTGATAGAAGCAAGCTGTATGTCATCGGGGTGGCCTGTCAGGGCATAATGGAGGCCGGCTGGGGCGCGCCCACGGAGAAGCTGCAGCTCCGCTGCAACACCTGTTCGGAGCCCAATCCCGTCCTGCACGACTTGCTGGTCGGCGAGTTCAAGCCCGAGGCCGCCGGAGCGGCAAAGCCCTACGCCGACGTCGCTGCCATGGAAGGCAAGTCCGCAGAGGAGCGGGACGGTTTCTGGCAGGAGCAGTTCAGCCGCTGCATCCGCTGCTACGCCTGCCGTCAGTCCTGCGTCGGCTGCTACTGCCAGGAGTGCTTTGTAGATGAGCTCGACCCCCTGTGGGTGGGCATCAAGGTGGCCCCGGCGGAGAACGCCGTCTGGCACACCATCCGCGCCTTTCACCTGGCGGGGCGCTGCATCTCCTGCAACGAGTGCGAGCGCGTATGTCCGGTCGACATCCCTCTGAGCTTGCTCAACCGCAAACTGGAGAAGGACGGCCTCGATCTATTCCAGTTCCAGGCGGGTATGGATGCCTCGGTCACTCCTCCCTTTGCGACATTTAAGAAAGGCGAGAAGCTGGGGACCGGCGACTGATGCATCAAGTGATTAGCAAAGACGCTCTGAAGGCATGGCTCCGGGACATGATGGCCGGCCGGACCCTTCGGCAAGCTCAGGGCAGGCTCCTCATCGCCCCCGTTGCCGAGGCC
>JAUYGE010000262.1 GCA_030690705.1 Dehalococcoidia bacterium
CGGTAAGCTGATAGATGAGCCACAGGATGGCGGCCTCCTCCATCCACTGGCCCAGATGCTCGGTGACCGACCCCAGCCACACCAGCCGGAAGTCGCGGTAGTGCTTGATGGTGAAAAAGGTGCGGTCCCAGAAGTGCTTGCTGGTGATAGTATTTGTCAACCTCTCACCCCCTGCCCCCTCTCTCCTTTAAAGGAGAGAGGGGGATTGCGTTCTTCGAGAGGGCCAGACGGCCCTCTCGGACACCCGTTGATACTACTCCATTTTCCTCAGCCTGGGAAGGCTGAATGCCAGCACGGCCGGGATAAGCGTGAGGACCGCGCCCAGCAGCACCACCGCCGTCTGGACGCCGGTGAACTCGGCCACATAGCCCGCTACCAGGCTGCCCGAGGTGCCCACCGCCATAGTCACCTCCCGCAGGCTCATGATTCTACCCCGCACCTGGTCGGGAATGGCAGTCTGAATAATGGTGGTATTGACGCTGGAGAAGGTGTTAATCATCGCCCCGGCCACAACCAGCAACACCACGGAGAGAGCAAGCGAACTCGACGCCCCGAACCCCATAATGGCCAGGCCCGTCACAATCCCCGCTAAGAGCAGCAGCTTACCCTTTCCGCGGTAGCCCACCACAGCGGCCAGGGTGAGCAGGCTGATGATGGCCCCGAGCCCCGAAGCGGCCTGGAGCCAGCCATAGCTCCCCGGTCCAACCCGGAGGACGTCCACCGCGAAGATAGGCATGAGGTTCTGCTGGGCATAGTTAGCAAACCAGGGGAGAAGGTAGAGTACCACCTGGACCAGCACCACGGAGTTGCCACGGAGATACTTCATCCCCTCAGCGATATCCTGCCAGCCCGACTTCCCGCGTACCTGCGGGCCTGGAGGAGGAAGCTCCATCTTTGCCACCAGAATCATCGATGTGGCGGTGCAGGCGGCCCGGAAGAGGAAGACCGGCGCGATACCCACGGCACCGATAAGATAGCCGGCGACGGGAAAGGCCAGCAGGCGGGTGCCCAGCACCGCCATCATGTCCAGAGATATGGCGTTGAGGAGATGCTCTCTCTTCACCAGGTTGGGCAGCAGGGCGCCGCGCGCCGGGTGATTGAAGCTGGTCACCGCCCCGAACAGGAGGGACAGGACGATGATGTGCCATACCTCGATCTTGCCGCTGGCCGCCAGGGCCCATAGGGCTACCGAAATAAGGGTGAAACCGAGAAGAGTAATGAAGAGGAGCTTGCGCCGGTCCATGCGGTCGGCCACCATGCCGCCGAAGAAGGAGACCAGCACCATGGGGATGAAGCGACTGAAGCCGGCCAGTGCCAGCATAAACGGCGACGGGGTGAGCTGGCGCACCAGCCAGAGGATAGCCGCCAGCTCCATCCACTCGCCGAAGTGCTCGGTAGCCGAGCTGGTCCAGACCAGGGTGAAGTTACGGTACTGGAAACAGGTAGCGGCCCGCCTCCAGAAGGAGGCCATGCCGGCGAGCGAGGGGGCCGTCACTGAGGGCTGTCCCTCACCAGAAGACCTCTAAGCTCGTCTATCAACCTCACCCCCCGCACTAAGTCCTAATCTCGAAGCACCAAATCCCAAACAAATCCAAACCTCAGAAGTTCAAACGGCAAGGCCCGAAGGTCTTGGTCATTCGGATTTTGGATTTTGAAATTGTTTAGAGTTTAGAAATTAGGATTTGGAATTTGCCCCGTTGCGTCTACTTCCCGTGGCACTTCTTGTATTTCAGCCCGCTGCCGCAGGGACAGGGGTCGTTCCGCCCCACGCTCTTCGCTCCGGCGGCCACCTGGTTTCTCGCTCTGGCCTCCTTCGCCATCGGAGAGGCCGGGACCTCAGGAGCGCCGCTCCTGGACACCTCCACCTTGAATACAGTGTAGGCCACCTCATGCTGGATATTCGCCAGCAGGCTCTGGAACAGGGCATGGCCCTCCTTCTTGTAGACCACCAGCGGGTCGCTCTGTCCCACAGCCCTCAAGCCAATTCCCTGCCTCACGTGGTCCATTTGTGTCAGGTGTTCCACCCACATGGTGTCGATGGAGCGCAGCATCACCAGCCGCTCCACCACCCGGGTCGCCTCAGGCCCTATCTTCTGCTCCCTCTCTTCATAGAGAGCCACGGCGTGCCGGAGGAGCGCCTCTTCCACCTCGTCACGGTTCATGTTCGAAAGGGCCTGGGGGGTGAGATGAGAGGACAGAGGCATCATGCTGGAAGCTTCCTGCACCAGCCCCTCGGTATTCCTGGCCTCCTCCGGGCCGCCACCCCAAGCGGCCGCCACCAGGCTGCCGATCTCCTTCTCCACCATAGAGTGGATATTAGCCTTCAGGTCTGCCCCGCTGAGAATCTTCTTCCTCTCGGTATAGATTACCTCGCGGTGCTTGTTGACCACGTCGTCGTAGTCCACCAGGTGCTTGCGGAGGTCAAAATGGTAGCCCTCCACCCGCACCTGCGCACCCTCGATAGCCCGACTCACCAGCGAGTGCTCGATGGGCGTATCCTCGTCCATCCCCACCCACTGCATGATCCCCTGGAGGCGGTCCCCGCCGAAGCGCCGCATGATGTCATCCTCCAGGGAGACGTAGAACCGGGAGCTGCCGGGGTCCCCCTGGCGGCCCGCCCGACCGCGAAGCTGGTTATCTATGCGCCGCGCCTCGTGGCGCTCCGTCCCGATGACGTGCAGCCCCCCGGAGGCCACCACCTGTTCGTGGTACTTCTGCCACTCGGCGTGGGCGTTGGCGTCATTTCTATCAGGCTCTTTGCCGCCCAGGGTAATGTCGACGCCGCGGCCGGCCATGTTGGTGGCCACGGTGACCATCCCCGGCTGCCCGGCCTGGGCGAGGATGGCCGCTTCCTTCTCATGATGTTTCGCATTCAGCACCTGGTGGGGCACCCCGCCCTTGCGTAGCATCTCGCTCAGATGTTCATTCTTCTCGATGGACACGGTGCCTATCAGCACCGGGCGCTTTTCCTGGTTGAGCTTCTCGACCTCTCTGACCACCGCCCGGAACTTGCCCTCCTCCGTCTTGTAAATCTGGTCCGGGTGGTCCGTGCGCGCCATCGGCTTGTTGGTAGGGATGACCACCACCTCCAGCTTGTATATCTTGTGGAACTCCTCGGCCTCGGTGACCGCCGTGCCCGTCATACCCGCCAGCTTCTGATAGAGACGGAAGTAGTTCTGGAAGGTAATGGTGGCCATGGTCGTCGTCTCGGGCTGGACCCTCACCCCCTCCTTGGCCTCGATCGCCTGGTGCAGGCCCTCGGAGTAGCGGCGGCCGAACATGAGCCGTCCGGTGAACTCATCCACAATGATAACCTGATTCTCTTTGCCTGCATATTTGACTACATAGTCGCGGTCCTTTTTGAAGATAAACTGGGCGCGCAGGGCATTCTCCAGATAGATGGTGAGGTTGTAGTTGGCCGGGTCGTAGAGGTTCAGCCCCTTGAGCAGTCCGGCGTTGCGGAGCATCTCCTCCACCCGGGATAGCCCGGCCTCCGTCATGCTCACCGTCCGGGTCTTCTCATCGATCTTGAAATCCTCGCCGCTGCCGAGCTGGGGAGCGATCCCGGCAAAGGTCTGGTAGACCTTGGCCGACTCGGTCCCCATTCCGCTGATGATGAGCGGGGTGCGCGCCTCATCGATGAGGATGTTGTCCACCTCGTCCACAATAGCGTAGTTGAGCGGACGCTGCGCGCACTGGGACAGATCCACCACCATGTTGTCGCGCAGGTAGTCGAAACCAAACTCGTTGTTGGTCCCGTAGGTGATATCGGCCTCGTAGGCCTGGCGCCGGCTGACGGGGCGGTGGTTCTTCCAGCGCGGGTCGCCGGAGTCGAAGTCCGGGTCGTAGAGAAAGGAGGCCTCGTGCTGGATACTGGCGACGCTCATCCCCAGGGCGTGGTAGACGGGCCCCATCCAGTGGGGGTCTCTCTTGGCCAGGTAGTCGTTGACGGTTACCAGGTGGCAGCCCTTGCCGGCGAGGGCATTGAGATAGAGAGGCATGGGAGCCACCAGGGTCTTGCCTTCGCCGGTCTTCATCTCGGAGATCTTCCCCTGGTGCAGGACCATCCCACCCATGAGCTGGACGTCGAAGGGCCGCTCCCCGATAGTGCGGCGAGCAGCCTCACGGGTGGCGGCGAAGGCCTCCGGCAGGATGTCGTCCAGGGTCTCTCCCTCCGCCAGACGGGCTTTGAACTCGTCGGTCTTGGCCCGGAGCTCGGCATCCGTGAGCCGGTTCATGGCCGGCTCCAAGGAACTGATGTGCTGGACCAGCGGACGGAGCTTGTTCAGCTCCTTCTCATTGGAGTCAACCAGTGAGCCCAGCCACTTCAGCATGGATGCCTCTCAGTCACCTGCCAGTCTGCTCTGTCATTGCGAGGGGCAGAGCTGCCTCGTCTTGTCATTCTGAGTTCGCGAAGCAGAACGAAGAATCCGCCCCCGTCCCACAGTGGATAGATCCTTCGGCCTCCGTTTCCGGCGGATGGCCTCAGGATGACATGCTTCATGGACCACTTACTCCTCGAACATCGCCCCTACCGACTGGCCGGTATGGATGCGACGGATGGCCTCGCCCAGCAGGGGCGCCATGGACAGGACCGTGATCTTAGGTAGTGACTTATGCGGGGGCACGGGCACGGTATCGGTCACCACCACCTCTTTGACCGGGCTCTGCGCTATTCTGTCTTTGGCCTGCCCGGAGAATATGGGGTGGGTGGCGCAGGCGTACACCTCGACAGCGCCCTCATCGAGCAGGGCCTTCACGCCGGTCGCCAGAGAGCCCCCCGTATCAATCTCGTCGTCGAAGAGCAGTGCATGCCGGCCCCGCACCTCGCCGATGAGCGTCAGGACCTCGGCGCGGTCGTCGTTGCCGGCCCGCCTCTTTTCAAGGATGGCCAGTGGGGCCTTGAGGCGGGCCGCCATGTCCCGCGCCCGCTTGGAAATGCCCACGTCGGTGGCCACCACCGTCAGGTCGGCCAACTTCTTCTCCTTGAAGTAGTTGCTCAGAAGGTAGAGGGCCGTCAATTCGTCCACCGGGATATTGAAGAAGCCCTGAATCTGGGCGGCGTGAAGGTCCACCGTGAGTAAGCGGTTGGCCCCCGCGACGGTCAGCAGGTCGGCGATCAGGCGGGCCGTTATGGGCACGCGCGGCTGGTCCTTCTTGTCGGAGCGGCCGTAGGCGTAGTAGGGCACCACGGCCGTGATCCGCCCCGCGCTGGCGCGCTTGAAGGCGTCGATCATGATCAGGAGCTCCATGATCGCGTCGCTCACGCCGACGCCCGAGCCCGCGGTGAGCGATTGGACGATGAACACGTCGTGCTCGCGCACGTTCTCGTTGATCTTCACGAAGATGTTGTCGTTCGCGAACTTGAACACGTCGGCGAGGCC
>JAUYGE010000266.1 GCA_030690705.1 Dehalococcoidia bacterium
GACCTGAAAATCTTCATACCTCTCCTCCTGCGTGTTGCACAGTGGAACTGCTTATTATAACGGGCCGGGGGCTAAAAGGTTAGGCGGGCGGAGACACAAAATAGCAACACAGGACTGGGGTGCCTTTGATTCAAAAGGGACCCCAGTCCGCTCGATAATATTGCTACCCGGTCTCCCTGGTCTGGGAGAAGCCTTAGCTCTTGCCTATTCTGAACAGCTTGGTGCCGCAAGACGGACATATGCCCTGGGTGGCAGGCTTGCCATTCTTCATGGTTATGGCCTTGGGGTTCTTCATTTCCTTCTTGGTGCGGCATTTCATACAGTATGCTTGCATGGGTTCACCTCCTATATGTGTAATATATATATAGAGGATAGAATATTAGATGTCGGATGTCAATAGCTTCAGCGGGCTTTTTTGTCCGATATGCCGCCGAATGGTATAATTCCTGCATAGTCTCGGTCCACTCAGCCTCACCCTCTCTCTCATTTTCATAGCTATGCCTTTAAATGCCATCATCGTTCACGGAGCCAGGGAGCACAACCTCAAGAACATCGAGGTGGTCATCCCCAGGGACAAGCTGGTGGTCATCACCGGCGTCTCCGGCTCGGGGAAGAGCTCCCTCGCCTTCGACACCATCTACGCCGAGGGCCAGCGCCGCTATGTGGAGTCGCTCTCGGCCTACGCGCGCCAGTTCCTCGGCCAGATGGAGAAGCCCGATGTGGACTACATCGAGGGGCTGAGCCCGGCCATCTCCATCGACCAGAAGGGCGCCAGCCGCAACCCACGCTCCACGGTGGGGACCATCACCGAAATCTACGACCATCTGAGGCTGCTCTTCGCCCGCATCGGCCATCCCCACTGCCCCCGTTGCGGGCGTGAGATCGCCCGCCAGACGGTGCAGCAGATCGTCGACTCTATCATGGCGCTGCCCACGGGCACGCGCCTCATGGTGCTGGCGCCCATCATCGGCGACCGTAAGGGGGAGCACCAGGCGGCCTTCGAGGACTTGCGCAAGGCGGGCTTCGTCCGCGTCAGGGTGGACGGCCGCCTCTTTGACCTCTCCGAGGAGTTCGTCCTGGACAAGAACAAGAAACACACCATTGAGGCGGTGGTGGACCGTCTGTCGCTCGAATCGGAGGGAAAACCGGGCCGCATCGCCGACTCCGTGGAGACGGCGTTGAAGCTGGGCTCGGGCGTGGTGCTCGTCTCGGTAGTGGATGGGGAGGAGCTTCTCTTCTCGGAGCACTTCGCCTGCGTGCATTGCGGCATCAGCCTGGGAGAGATTGAGCCCCGCAACTTCAGCTTCAATAACCCTCACGGCGCCTGCCCTACCTGCACCGGGCTGGGAAGGCGACTGGAGATCGACCCCGAGTTGGTCATCCCCAACAAAAACCTCAGCCTGGCCGAAGGGGCTATTCAGCCCTGGGTGCGCACCGGTTCGTCCAGCACCTGGTACAACAGCCTCCTGGAGTCCACGGCCCAGCGGCACGGCATCCCCATGGATACGCGGGCGAGCAACCTCAGCCAGGCCCAGCTGGACGTGATTCTCTACGGCCACGGGAAGGAAAGCCTGAAGGCCAGGTATGAGAACCGTTACGGGCAGGTGCGGGAGCATTACACCACCTTTGAAGGGGTCATACCCTACCTGGAGCGCCGCTACCGCGAGACGGAATCGGACCATTCCCGCTCCGAGATCGAGCGGTACATGACCTCCCACCCCTGCCCGACCTGTAAGGGTAAGCGGCTCAAACCGGAGTCTCTGGCGGTGACCGTTGAAGACAGGGATATCATTGACGTAACCAACCTCTCCATCGTGGAGGCCCTCCGCTGGATAGACCATCTCGGCGGGCAGGGCCCCGATGGCCAGCCAGTCCTCACGCCGCGGGAGATGATGATTGCCAGCCAGATACTTAAGGAGATCCGGGGCCGCCTGGGATTCCTCCACAACGTAGGGCTGGACTATCTCTCCCTGGACCGCGGTTCCGCCACCCTGAGCGGCGGCGAGGCGCAGCGCATCCGCCTGGCTACCCAGATTGGCAGCGGCCTGATGGGTGTGCTCTATATCTGCGACGAGCCCACCGTAGGGCTGCACCCGGCCGATGACTACCGGCTCATCATCACCCTGAAGGACCTGCGCGACCTGGGCAACACCGTTATCATCGTGGAGCACGACGAGGCGATGATGCGCGCCGCCGACCACATTATAGATATGGGGCCCGGGGCCGGAGAGCACGGCGGCAAGGTGGTGGCTACCGGAACGCTGGCTGACATAATGGCCAACCCCGACTCGCTCACCGGCCAGTATCTCAGCGGCAAGAAGAAGATACCCCTGCCCTCGAAGCGCCGCAAAGGCTCGGGGAAGGAACTGGCCGTTCTCGGAGCCAGGGAGAACAACCTGAAGAACATAGATGTGCACATCCCGCTGGGCAAGCTGGTCTGCGTCGCCGGCGTCTCCGGCAGCGGCAAGAGCACCCTGGTGGACGACATCCTGTACAGGAAGCTGGCCCAGCTCTTCTACCACGCCAAAGAGAGGCCGGGCCGATGCGATGCCATTCGCGGCACGGAGAACATCGACAAGGTGGTCGCCATCGACCAGTCGCCCATCGGGCGCACGCCCCGCAGCAATCCGGCCACCTACACCGGCACCTTCACCCCCATCCGGGAGCTCTTCGCCACCGTGCCCGAGGCGCGTGTGAAAGGCTACTCTCCCGGGCGCTTCTCCTTCAACGTTAAGGGAGGAAGATGCGAGGCTTGCGGCGGGGATGGATTCATCGAGATTGAGATGCAGTTCCTGCCCGATGTCACCGTGCCCTGCGAGGTGTGCCGGGGCAAGCGCTACAACCGCGAGGCGCTGGAGATACGGTTCAAAGGGAAGAACATCGCTGAGGTACTGGACATGAGCGTGGAGGAGGCCCTGGCCTTCTTCACCAACTTCCCGAAGATCAAGAACAAGCTGGAGACTTTGAGGGACGTCGGCCTGGGCTACATCAAACTGGGACAGCCCGCGCCCACCCTCTCCGGGGGAGAGGCGCAGCGCGTCAAACTGTCCACCGAACTCTCCCGCCGCTCCACGGGCAACACCCTGTATATCCTGGACGAGCCGACCACAGGCCTCTCGTTCGAGGACGTGGCCGCCTTGCTGAGGGTATTGCAGCGGCTGGTAGATGGCGGGAACACCGTGCTGGTCATTGAGCACCATCTGGACGTCATCAAGAACGCCGACTATATCATCGACCTCGGGCCGGGGGCCGGTGAGCAGGGCGGCTATATCGTGGCCACCGGCACCCCGGAGGAGCTGGCCAGGAATCCGGCCTCGGCCACCGGCAAGTACCTCAAGCGGGTCCTGGCGCAGCACCGCAAGGCCGTGAGCACTAAAGCAACGTAACGGTCATGTCAAAACTCAAGAACGGAACCATCATGCCGCCATTCCTGCGAAAATGTCATTCTGAGCCCGAGCGAAGCATCAGGCGAAGAATCCGTAACCCCTCATGCCTTATCAAGACAGGAGTTGGCTTTGTTCAGTATCCAATCCGTTTTAGACGACATATCGATGGGCAAACCGACTGAACAGGTGACTGAAGCTGGCAAATAGCGCTATAATAGGCCAGAAAAGGGGAGGGTAAGATGCCGACGAATTGGAGAAACCACGTAGTGAGCAGCCCTGACGTCCTGCGGGGAAGACCACGGATCAAAGGAACGCGAATCCCGGTCAGCCTTGTGCTGGGCTATCTCGCCGCGGGCAGAAGCGCGGAAGAGATCACAGAGGAGTTCCCGGACCTTACTAAGGAACAAATCGCTGCTTGCCTGGACTATGCCCGTGAATTGGCAGAGTTCGAGGCTGTAACTGCGTGAGCCTGAGGTTCTTCGCAGACCATTGCGTTCCCAGTTCGATAGTCCAGATGCTTCAAGATGCTGGGCACGAGGTTCTCCGCCTGAAGGATTTCATTCCCCAGGATTCAGCCGACCAACTCGTTATCTCCAAGGCCCAGGAACTCAACGCCGTTCTGCTTTCTCTGGA
>JAUYGE010000272.1 GCA_030690705.1 Dehalococcoidia bacterium
TTCGTCAGGGCTCAGCTCCCGGCAGCGCCGGTCGTAGCCCGGCGGCTGCTTGCGGCGGGCTTGCTCAGCCCGCATTTGATCGAGGCGCTCGGGCGAACAATAGCAGAGATAGGCCGCGCCCTGCCCGAGCAACCTGTCGGCGGCCTCGTGGTACAGCGGCAGGCGCTGCGATTGGACGTAGGGGCCAAATGCTCCGCCTACCTCCGGCCCTTCATCCCAGTCCAGACCCAGCCAGCGGAGGCTTTCCAGAATAGCCTCCGCTGCCCCCTCGACGGTGCGCGCCAGGTCCGTGTCCTCAAGGCGCAGGATGAAGCTACCTCCCTGGTGTCGGGCGAAGAGCCAGTTGAAGATAGCCGTGCGAATATTGCCCACGTGCGGGTAGCCGGTGGGACTCGGGGCATAGCGAACGCGAATCGATTCAGCCACGGAACAAGATATTCTAGCACTCCCACCCTGGAGCGTCTAGCGACTCTGTCCGGAGCGTCCCGCGGAACGCGCTGCTGAACAAACCGAGGCAACATTGATTCCCGCCCCAACTGAAGCTATAATTCCAAAACAGAACCTTCTTGTATTGAAAGGGGATAGTCGGTGGCCGATGTGACTCTGTCGAAGAAACTGCGTCTCAAGTCCCGCGACGGGAAGGACGACAAGGTCGTTCCCATCGAGGATGCCAGGAACTGGGTATATGACGACCCCGAAGCCCAGGTAGTGGTGGAGAACTACCTGGTGCACAGCTACTACGAACTCGTGGACATCGCCGGCAAAGAGCGGTTCAAGGACAAGGACATCCTGGACATCTACTCGATTGAAGCCATGGATGGGGGGTAAGAAGAAGCCCGCTTAAGCGGGCTTCTTCTTTGTTGGCGTGATCTCGTCCAGGTGGTACGAAGTATGGGTCTTGGTCCGCAACTTGATCAGCCACTCCCGGATATCCTTGTCGGTGCGGTATCTCGCCTGGTCGTACTTGCCCCAGTGCGTAATCTCTTTCAGACCACGCCGGTAGGACGGCGGCGGAACATAGTCCGGATAGCCGATGGGGATGATGACATAGATTTTGAACTCCCGGGGTATACCTAGAAGCTCCTTCAATTCGAACTCCCGCGGCGGGTAGGTAGTGGTCAACCAGGCCGTACCCAGCCCGAGCGAGGCGGCTGCCAGACAAATCATCATGGCTGCGTTGCCCACATTCATGTGAAAAATATCCCATTCTCCGTCCAGGAACTGGTTCACCAGTACTGATGCCTGAAAGGTCCTGGGGTCGCCGCAGACTACGATGACGGCGGAAGCGCTGTTCACCAGCTTGGCCTGGTTCTTGGCGCCATCTGCCAGCGCACCGGGCTGACGGTACTCCGGGAAGCGGGTCAGCTCAAATTCATAGCTATGGGAAGTGCGTTCGTGGATTATCTTGGCAATCTTCGCCTTAACGGGCGCATCCCTGACCACCACGAACTCCCAGGGCTGACCGTTGCCACCCGACATCGCCCAGCGGCCCACCTCCAGCACCTTCTCTATGTCGGCGTCCGACACCGGATCTCGCTTGAACAGACGAATACTTCTCCTCCGTCGCGCTATGTCCAGCATCACATCGTAGTCCATACCTGCTCCTTTCGACAGACTATTTGTTACTCACTAAGCACTCCGCCACCGGACGCCCGACAGGCGGTCACTTCCGATGGGGCGCACTGCTTCTCCGCCAGGAAAGCCAGACAACGAGATACCTGGAGACTGACAAAAGAGTCAGCCGCTACTCTGTTCCAACAAGCGATAGACCAGCAACGAAAGGTCTCC
>JAUYGE010000275.1 GCA_030690705.1 Dehalococcoidia bacterium
GGGCCACCTCCAGGTAGGCCAGGATGTCGGCGATCTCCTTACGGGCCAGGAAGCGCTGCCGGTCTCCCCAGATGCGGTAGGGTAGCCCTGCCTCCAGGAGGGCCGCCTCCAGTACCCTGGCCTGCGAGCGGGTGCGATAGAGGACGGCGCAATCGGAGGGCAGGTGGCCCCTCTCCAACAGGCGCTGTATCTCCCGTACCACGAAACGGGCCTCGCCGTGCTCATCCTCCGCCAGGTGGAAAGAGGCCGGCTCCCCCTGCGGGTTTTCAGTCCAGAGGCGGCGCTTCCCGTACTCCAGGCTGGCGGAGAGGGCGTTGGCCAGGTCCAGGACAGCCGTCGAGGAGCGGTAATTCTGCTCCAGGGCTATCTCCCTGGCCTCCGGGTAATCCTCCTTGAACTGGGCCAGGTAGCGGATATCCGCCCCCCGCCAGGAGTAGATGCCCTGGAGCGGGTCTCCTACCACACACAGGTTGCGATGAGGCTGGGCCAGGAACTGGAGGAGCACATACTGGGCATGGTTCAGGTCCTGGAACTCGTCCACCAGGATGTAGGCATAACGTGCCTGGCATGAGCCAAGGACGTCAGGGCAGTCCCGCAAGAGCCTGACCCCTGCCGAGAGAAGCTCGTCGAAGTCCACCGTGTTGTCGGCCAGAAGGGCCTCCCGGTAGGCCTGGTAGATGGCCAGGAAGCGGGCCTCTTCCGGCTCCTCGGGCAAGGCCTCGTCGGAGAAGTATAGTAGGTTCTGGGCCCGGCTTATCCCATCGAGGAGTTTCCCCAGGTCTTGCCCCCGGGGGTCCAGGCCCAGCGCCCGCAGGGCCTTCTTCAGCTTCTGTCTCCGGCCGCTCTCCTCGGCCACGATGCTCATGGTTTGGGGGGCGTAGCCCAGCAGGTCGCCGTAGCATCGCAATAGCCCGTAGCACCAGGCGTGGAAGGTGCCCACGAACATGTCCTCCAGGGCCTCCCGGCCCAGCAGGACCTCCAGGCGTTCTCGCATCTCTCGGGCCGCTTTGTTGGGGAAGGTTATGGCCAGTATCCGGCGGGGGGATACGCCCCTGTCGGCAATCAGGTGGGCGATGCGCTGGGTGATGCAGCGGGTCTTGCCGGAGCCGGGACCGGCCTTGATCAGGAGGGGGCCTTCCCCACAGTGGACGGCCTCCTCCTGCTGGGGATTGAGATGGGCCGTTTCCAGCATCATTCTTGGCGGTGGCTGAAGTTACGGTCCGAGACCCAGAGCCATCTGGAAGTCCCGGAGGGCGGCTACGTCCGGGGAGCTTTGGTTCAGCGGTGAAGGCTCTTCCTTTTTTACCCCCACTGGGGCATGTACCGCTTCTGGTGCGCTTAACTCTTCTACAAGGTCAAGGGCTTTGGTCTTGAACAGGTAGAAGAGGCCCCAGGCCAGGAAGAGGGAGCCTACCCTTTCTCCACAGGCGAAACGCTCCTGGATGTCCTTCTGCCCCTGGGCCATCCGCTCATCCAGGGATCCCATGAAGTGACGAA
>JAUYGE010000011.1 GCA_030690705.1 Dehalococcoidia bacterium
TCTGCCAAAGCGCCCTCACCTTGTCCCTCAATTCATCCAGTGTGCCGCTGTTGTCGATAACCTCATCGGCGCGCTTCACCTTTTCCGCTGCCGGAAGCTGGCTCCGCCAGCGCGTTGCCACCTGAGCGCCCGCGAAAGCACCACCCCCATCTACCCGACCGGCAACTCTCTCTTCCGGCGCCACGACTACCCAGACCTGCTCCACCAACGACATCCACCCCGCCTCTATCAGAAGGGTGGCCTCCAGCACCGCCACCATCACTCCCTCCTTCCGCCACTCCTCCAACCGCTCCCTCACCATCTCAAACATCCGCGGGTGCATAATGCGATTCAACCTGTCCCTGGAGCTTGCGTCGCCAAAGACGACTTCCCCCAGCCTGCGCCGGTCCACGGTGCCATCTGCATGCAATATGCCATCGCCGAAGGCGGCCACCACCTCCCTCCACACCTCTGTATGCGGAGACAGCGCCTCATGTCCTACCATATCAGCGTCCAGCACCCTGGCTCCCAACTCGACCAGCATGCGAGCCACCGTGCTCTTCCCGCTGCCGAAATTCCCGGTAAGACCAATCGCTAGCATGTTTGTTCGCCGACCAAAGTCTATCCGGTGCCCGCAGGACAGTCAAGCCGCCACACTCCGGTATACCGTCGATACTATTGACAAGGGTTAACTTATCATCCATAATAATCAATTGTCGTCGAGCGAAAAGTAACCTTTCTCGACATTAGAAAGCGGGTTGCGGTAAGCATGATCAAGATCAGATTAGCCCGAGTGGGAAGGTCGAAGATACCCAACTATAAAGTAGTGGTAATGGATTCGCGCTCTCCGCGAAACGGACGAGCTATTGACATCATCGGCCATTATGATCCGCTGACTGACCCGGAGACAGTGGTGATCGATGCCGAAAAGGCAGCCCGATGGCTTAAACAAGGAGCACAGCCCACGCCGGCAGTTCAGCGGTTTCTGTCCAAGCTGAGCACAAAAGAGAAGTCAGCTTCGCCTCAGGAGTCAGCATGAAAGAGCTCGTAGAGTACATCGCCAAAGCCATTGTCAATGCGCCCGCGAACGTGGTGGTCACCGAAGAAACCAGTGAGAATGGAATACTGATAAAGCTGGAAGTCGCACCCGACGACAAGGGTCGAGTCATCGGCAAGCAAGGCCGAGTGGCAGAAGCTATGAGGAGCTTGCTCCGCGTGCTGGGTGCCAAGTCGGGCACCCGGGTTACCCTGGAAATAGTCTGACCAACCACAAACGCCGCCCAAGAGCGACTGCCTTGAGCGGCGTTTTTCATTTCTCCCAGTCCGCTGCCTAGCCTCGCCTTCTTCTCCTGTCCGCCACCTTTATCCTTACCATGGAGCGCCTCAGCGCGGCCTCAATGAGGGCGGCTTCGGTCCCCTTGGCCCCCTTTATCTTCTCCTCCGCGCGACATCGGGCGGCTACAGCCCGCTCGATATCAATCTCTTCAGCTCGCTCGGCCGTGTCAGCCAGAACAATCGCTTTGTCCGGACGGACCTCAAGGAAACCGCCGCTGACGCACATGATGATCTCCTCACCACCCTTCTTAATGCGTAGCTCTCCGGGCTGAAGCATGGTCATCAGCGGCGCGTGGTGGGGCAATATTCCCAGCTCACCTTCCACGCCAGGAGCAACCAGCAACTCCACGTCGTCCGCGTATACTTCCTTCTCCGCTGTCACGATCTCCAACCTGAAAGTGGACATAATGCACCCCCCTAAGCCTGGAGTTTCTTTGCCTTCTCCACGGCCTCATCTATGGTACCCACCATGTAAAAGGCCTGTTCAGGCAAAGAGTCGTGCTTTCCTTCCAGGATTTCCCGGAAGCCCCTCACCGTCTCCTTCACCGGCACGTACTTGCCGGCCGTTCCGGTGAATGTCTCCGCCACAAACATCGGCTGAGAAAGGAAACGCTGTATCCGGCGCGCCCGCCCGACGGTGAGCTTGTCCTCCTCGCTCAGTTCTTCAATACCCAGTATGGCTATGATATCCTGCAGGTCTCTGTAGCGCTGCAACACGCGCTGCACACCGCGGGTCACTCCGTAGTGCTCCTCCCCCACCACGTTTGGATCGAGGATGCGTGAGTTCGACGACAGCGGGTCAACGGCCGGGTAGATGCCCAGCTCGGCTATGGAGCGCTCGAGCGCGACGACCGCATCCAGATGACCGAAGGTGGTGACGATGCCGGGGTCAGTGTAGTCGTCAGCCGGCACATAGATGGCCTGGAAGGAAGTTATCGAGCCCTTATTGGTCGAGGTAATCCTCTCCTCCAGGTCGCCCATCTCGGTGGCCAGAGTCGGTTGGTAGCCGACCGCCGATGGCATGCGCCCCAGGAGGGCTGAGACCTCCATTCCGGCAAGGGTATAACGGTAGATATTGTCAATGAACAAGAGCACGTCCCGCCCCTCGCGGTCGCGGAAATACTCCGCCATGGTCAGACCGGTCAGCGCGATGCGCAGGCGCACGCCAGGGGGCTCGTTCATCTGGCCGAAGACGAGAACAGTCTTGCTTATGACGCCCGAGGCTTTCATCTCGTTCCAGAGGTCATTGCCCTCGCGAGAGCGCTCTCCCACGCCGGCAAAAACCGAAAGGCCGCCGTGGGCGGTCGCGATGTTGCGAATGAGCTCCTGTATGATGACGGTCTTACCCACACCAGCCCCACCATAAGCTCCGATCTTGCCGCCTTTTGTAAAGGGAGTAACCAGGTCTATGACCTTCAACCCGGTCTCCAGCATTTCCGTGGTGGTCTTCTGTTCGCTCAACGGAGGCGGCGCCCGGTGGATGGGCCATTTCTCTTCAGCCTTTACCTCGCCCAGGTTGTCCAGCGGATGCCCGAAGACATTGAATAGACGGCCCAGTGTCGCCGGCCCCACCGGCACCGCTACGGCTCGGCCCGTCCCTACGACATCCATGCCCCGCTGGAGACCTTCGGTTGGGCACAGGGCCAGACAGCGCACCCGGTTGTTGCCCATGTGCTGCTGGACCTCCAACACGACGGTATCGCCATTCACAGGAACCTCCACCGCGTCATAGAGCCCCGGCAACTCATCAGGAGGAAACTCCGCATCGACTACCGTCCCAATGACTTGAACCACTTTTCCTTTGGCCATGGATTACCTCGCTTTAGAAATTTGGGCCGCGCCGCCAATGAGGTCGAGGAGCTCCTTGGTGATCATCTCCTGCCGCACCTTGTTGTAACTGAGAGTCAGGTCCTCGATGTATTCCTCGGCATTCTCGGTAGCATGGCGCATCGCCACCATGCGCGCCGATTGCTCGCTGGCGATGGACTCCAATATCGCATGATACACCTGCAATTCCACAAAACGGGGCAAAAGCTCGAAGAGCACAAAAGACGAACTGGGCTCGTATATATACTCCACTCCTTGCCCGCCGGAAACGCCGGCTGGATGAATAGGCAACAACTGTTTCAGCACCGGCCGCTGCACCATGGTAGTAACGAACTGGCTATAGGCCAGATACACTACATCAACCTGTCTGTTCGTGTAATCGTCGATGACGATGCGCGAGATGGGTGTCGTATCGAGCAAAGAGGGCCGGTCACCCAGCCCGCTGAACTCAGCGGCCAGATGGCAACCACAACGGACTATGAATTCGCGGCCCTTCCGCCCCACTGTCACTACCCGCACAGGGACAGCCTTCTCAACTATGAAGGCCGCCGTCTGCCGGTTGAGGTTACCATTCAGGCCGCCGCACAGGCCGCGGTCGGTGGAAATATGAATCAGTTCAACAGTCTTGACCTCTCTGGACTCCAGAAGCGGATGAACTACATCCTCGGGCGGACGGGTGGCCAGGTCCGCCAACACCTGTACCATCTTGTCGGTGTACGGCCTCGACGAACGCGCCTGTTCCTGAGCCCGCCTCATCTTCGAAGCAGCAATCATCTCCATAGCACGGGT
>JAUYGE010000026.1 GCA_030690705.1 Dehalococcoidia bacterium
GGACGTCGGCCCGGCCTACGTCATACGCAATCAAAGGGATGCCATACAGCAATGGAAGACCGATATGCCCTGGGCCAAGGCCGGAGCCGTTACGATCGTCAACGGCGGCGATATATTCAAGGAGGCAGGCTTGCTGGTGGGTGACGCTGCCGCACCGGAGAACCCGCCGGGCAGCAACCCCGCCCCAGCTCCCGCCCCCACCGCTGCCCCAGTCCCAACCGCCGCCCCGGCGCCCCAGTTCCCTTACAACCCACAGGGAGTGATATGGGAACCTAACTGCGGACTGGTTGCGATCAAAATGCATATCATGCAGCTTGACGGCGGCGCCGTCAACGACGTGAGGGTCGTTGTGGCCGCAGCGGCGGGGTCATGGTCCACCATTTCCGTGCCCACCGGCCAGGAGTCCAGGGACGCCGGTTGGACTAACGTAGTCCTGCGGACCGATCCTGTGAACGAACCGTGGAACGTCTGGATGATCGATGACGGCGGCCGCCAGATCTCACCGACCGTCAACGTGGTCACCGACACCAAGAGCTGTTCGCCCACTGGGACAGGGCACCAGGTGGCTACCATCACCTTCGTCAAGACCTCCTAACACATCCCCAGGGGCTGAAAACCCGGCCCGGCCTCGCGGAAGAGTTTTCAGCCCCTGGGCAAACCTGAACAAACGAATAGGCAGAATGGGAGGAAGCACCATGAAAAGAATGAGCTGGCTACTGGCGCTGATCATGGTCCTTACAGCGTTGCCGCTCGGATCAAGTCGTGCAGGCGCCGAGGCGCCAGATTTCGATATTCCGGGTGGTCATTTCTACACCCAGGCTAATGGCCAGGGCGGAGCCGGGGGCGCCGGCTTCGGCATTACGGACGACAGTGGCATTGGCTTCTGGTCGCAGTTCCAGGCGCTTGGCGGCGTCAACAAGCTGGGCTACCCTTCTTCACAGCGCTTCATGTATAAAGACTTCTTCAGCCAGGCGACGCAGAAGTACATACTGCAGTGGCAGCAGGGCGCCGTCTACTTCCTGAACATCTTCGACGAGCTTTCGTCGATGGGAAAGGACGACTACCTACTGACGGTGCGTTCCATCCCTAAGCCGGCGGTTTTCAACGAGACAGGCCAATCATTCGATCAGATAACAGCATCCAGGCTGGCGCTTCTGGACGCTAATCCGGCCCTTAAGGCCGCCTACATGGCGGACCCCGACCCGGTGAGGACCCACGGCCTGCCCACCTCGCAGGTCGTGGATGTTGGACCCGCGTACGTCATCCGCAATCAACGTGACGCCATTCAGCAATGGAAGATAGATGAACCCTGGGCCAAGGCCGGGGACGTGACTTTTGTCAACGGCGGAGATATCGCCAAGGAGACGGGGCTGGTACCTCAGGACGCCGCCACACCGCAGGCCGTCCCGGGGACCACACCTGCACCGCCCTCGACCATCGCACCGCAGCCGGCTCCTGCTCCGACGCCCGTCGTGTCCCAGTTTCCTTACAACCCGACGGGCGTTACCTGGGAGCCCAACTGCGGGCTCACCCAGATCAAGGTCCATATCCAGCAGGCCGACGGCTTTGGCATCAACGACGTGCGCGTGATGGTGGCAGCGGCCGCAGGGGGCTGGTCAACCGTGTCCGTACCTACGGGCCAGGAGGGAAGGGACTTCGGCTGGACCAACGTTGTGCTGAGGACTGATCCGGTGAATGAGCCCTGGACCGTCTGGGTGATCGACGGCACCGGCAACCGGGTTTCTCCAATAGTCAATGTAACCTCAGATACCCTCGACTGTGTCCCAACAGGGGCCGGCCACCAGGTGGCCACGGTCACCTTCATTAACGCTCCGGCCCCAGCCCCGGCCCCTCAGCCGGCGCAACCGGGCCAACCTGCCGCGCCTGTTGTTGTCGCAGCATTCCCCTACGTCAGCGGCTTCGTGTCCTGGGAGCCCAACTGCGGGTTAACGGCGGTCAAGATCAGAGTCATCGACCAGAGCGGCAACGCCTTGAACGGGGTCCTATTCCGTATCGAGTCAGGGGATGGCACCTGGTCGGCAAAATCTGAAAAGACCGGTTCAGAGAGCTACAGTGACGGCGCGACCGACTTTACGCTGAGACAAGAGCCTGTGGCCGAAACCTGGAAGGTCTGGGCGATTGCTCCTGATGGATTCAGGTTATCCGGTACAATCTGGGTTCCCACAGATAACGGTCCCTGTCTGCCGGGAGAAGAAGGCCACCAGGTGGCTTTCCTGGAGTTCCAGCAGGTCGGCGCGATCGTCACCCCCACTCCTACTTACCCCTACACCCAGGCGGGAGTGACTTGGACCGCGAGTTGCACCCTGACTCAACTGAATTTCCGAATCAGGGACAAGGCAGGAACTCCGATCGACGGCCTCAAGGTCCGGGTCCGGACCGATGGGGATACGTGGGTGGCAGATTCCCTCCCTACCGGCTCCACAGGCCAGGGACCGGGGATGGCCAACATATGGATCGACGGCGAGCCACTGGGCGTCCATCTCACCGTCTTCATCGAGGATAAGGACAACAATCCCATGTCCAATCCGGCCGGCGTGGATACTACCAAAGAGGACTGCTCGGGCTCCGGCCACCAGGTGGGGTTGGTGGATTTTGTAAGGAACTAGAGAGCGCTGTGTCCGCACACCGGAAGCTGCGATAGCTCGCAAAGCACATTTGTGCCGGTTGACACTCGTAGGGGAGGCTCCAGGGCCTCCCCGATGGCCGCCCTCATCTTGCGGGCGGCGGGGCCGAGGCGGTGGGTCTCAATGCAGATTAATGAAGGCGTCCGAGGGCGTATCCGGTGCTTCCGGTCGGGGCGAGAGGACTTGAGCAGGCGTCAACAGAAGCGGACAGTATAGCTATTGTGGGTGGCGAAGGGGTGCTTGGAACAGGCGGGTCCAGGGGGTAGTCTGCGGTAAAGGGTGGTGGGGGCGAAACGGTGGGTTGCTAGAGTGCCTGCCGGAGGGGCCGGGAGCGCCTTGACTTGAGGTGCCTTGCTACATATACTGCGCTTGAACAGGATGGATTATACTGGGGCGGACGCTGATATGAGACCGCTTAGCCTCGGCTGAGAAAGGTATAGCTGATGCCAAGACATCCCCTCGTTGAAGTTTTCGGTTACCCAGTGGACAATTTCTCTCCTGAGGGAGAGCGATGCCGAAAGAAACACCTTGTGTCCGCTTAACTACAAAGTACCGAATTGCACTAAAGATAAGGCGGATGATTCCTCGGGCGTGTGCAGCATTAACGATAGCGAGGATATTTCCACCTGGAGGTCTTGCCCGGCTAGTGATATGATTGTCCAATTCAGGAGAAAGCGAAATGTTAACTACACAGATTGCAGAAACCCGATACGATGACACGGAGATGGAAAAGGCCGTAATCTTTCGGGAGCTAGTACCTGAAATCCCCTCCACCACTTATGCTACTTTTGGCCTGTACAAGTACCCTGCTAAATTCATTCCACAGGTTATCGCTTATGCTCTAAGAACTTACAGCCAACCAGGTATGAGTGTATTCGACCCCTTTGCTGGTTACGGGACTGTTGGGACTGTAGCTAGACTCTACGGAAATAACTACGAGCTTTGGGACTTAAACCCTCTGCTAAAGTATTTTCATTCAGTATCCGTAATGCGTCCTGTGAAGCTTGATTCCGTTGGATTAGTACGAGACATGAGGACGTATGAGAAACACTTTGAACCCGATTGGTCAAACCTTGCTTACTGGTATCCTGAGAACTTCTTGCCAATGTTACATAAGGCATGGGGATTTTATCATTCCTTAGAAGATGGCGAGTTAAAGAGTATCCTTCTAATTCCGCTTATCAAGGCCACTCGTTATTTCTCTTACAACGATGAGAAACGGCAAAAGTTATCTCGGTCTCCCATAGCGAGAAAAAGAACAGACCGGCTGGAATGTCATGACTGGCAAGATATATTTTTTGGCCAAATCCTTACTGGAATCAGTCAAG
Organism: Dehalococcoidia bacterium; assembly: GCA_030690705.1. Classification (GTDB taxonomy): domain Bacteria; phylum Chloroflexota; class Dehalococcoidia; order JAENJB01; family JAENJB01; genus JAENJB01. The sequence continues at coordinate 3,974 of JAUYGE010000026.1, forward strand.
TCTTAGCCAGCTTAGAGGAATACCAAGCCTTAGAACCTAATGAGACGGTAAAAGCCACTGTGCGAGCGGGCATAAATGGTCTCAGTTCGGAACTATCGCAGAACCACGATATTTTAATTACCTCGCCGCCGTACTTACAGGCACAGGAATATATTCGTGCTTCCAAAATGGACTTGTTTTGGCTAGGCTATTCAGAGACCGAAATCAAAGAACTAAGCAAGAAAGAATTTCCCTATCAACAGGTTCCTATCATTCCGATTCACTCGCCCACTTATTACAATTGTCTCACAGACATTAAAGAGCCACACATGGCTCAGTTATTTGAGCAGTATTTTTGTGGAGTGCTAGGAACACTTTCTCATGTTCAGGCGAATATCTCAAAGTACTTACTCCTCTTTGTTGGCTCAGCCACAATCAGAACAAAGCCAATCCCTCTAGACCATATCTTTATGGAGCACTTTGAGGCGCTAGGGTGGAAGCACGAGGTTACTCTTGTTGATACAATTGTGGCACGGACAATGTTCTTTTATGACAAAAATCCAGCAACTCAGTCACGAGACAGAAGGATGTCAACTGAGAGTTTGGTAGTCCTATCTAAAACCTAGAAGGTTAGGAGTAGCGCCTTGACGAGTGACGCTGCGGACAGAGGACG
>JAUYGE010000034.1 GCA_030690705.1 Dehalococcoidia bacterium
GCCGGCACCGCCAGCGGGGTGGGCAAAACCACCCTGGTACAGGTCTCGCCATGGCCATGGCAGACCTCGGACTTAAGGTGCAGCCTTTCAAAGCCGGCCCGGACTATATCGACCCCACCTACCATACGAAGGCAGCCGGCACGCCCTCCCGCAACCTGGACACCTGGCTCCTTTCCCCGGAGAGCACCCTGGAGCTGTTCTCCCGCGCCATGAGAGGCAAGGATATCGCCCTGGTGGAGGGGGTGATGGGCCTCTACGATGGCCGCTCGCCCACCACCGGGGAGGGCAGCACCGCCGAGCTGGCCAAGCTACTGGCCGCCCCCACAGTGCTGGTGGTGGACGCCGCCGGGGCGGCGCGGAGCCTGGCCGCCATGGTCTCAGGTTACAGGGACTTCGACCCTGACCTCAACCTGGCCGGGGCCATCCTCAACAACGTCAGCGGCGAGAGGCACTTCAAGCTGTGCAAGGAAGCAATCGAAAGCGGCGCCGGCGTCCCTGTCTTCGGATATCTGCCCCGGCGCGACGACCTCCGGCTGCGGGAGAGACACCTGGGGCTCATACCCACGGTTGAGGAACCAGCCGAAACGGACTTCTACGAGCGGCTATCCGCCCAGGTGAAGGCCACGACAGACATACCCGGCCTGCTAAGGCTGGCCGGCAACGCCAGGGTGCCCACCCTCCCTTCCACAAAGGATGGAAAGTCCGGGCTGTTCCCCGAGCGTCCCGATGAAATCGGGACGGCCCGCGTCCGAGTGGCCGTAGCCCGTGACAAAGCCTTCAGCTTCTACTATCAGGACAGCTTGGACCTGCTCGAAGCCTGGGGAGGAGAGCTGGTCCCCTTCAGCCCCCTGGCAGACAGCCGCCTGCCCCCTGCCCTCTCCGGCATCTACCTGGGTGGCGGCTTCCCCGAGCTCTACGCCGCCGAGCTGGCCGCCAATGAGACCATGAGACGGGAGATAAGAGAGGCCGCGGAGCGACAGCTGCCCGTCTACGCCGAATGCGGAGGACTGATGTACCTCGGCCGGAGCATCAGGGATTTCGAGGGCCGTGAGCACGCCATGGTGGGGGCCTTCCCCTTTTCCTCCCACCTCGAGGGCAAGAAGCTGACACTGGGCTACCGGCAGATGCGCGCCCTGGAAGTTAGCCCTCTCCTGCGCCGGGGAGAAGAGGTGCGCGGCCACGAGTTCCACTGGTCGGCAATGGATGCCAATGGGATGGAGATGAACGCCTACCAGGTCCTGGCACCCCACTCGGGCCGGGAGGGCTTCCTGCAAGGGAACACCCTGGCCTCTTACATCCACCTGCACATGGGCAGCCTGCCGGGCATGGCCCCCCGCTTCATAGAGTGCTGCCGCCGCTATCGTGATTACTGTCATTGCGAGCGAAGCGAAGCAATCCGTCCCCCATGACTCCGGGAACCACGGATTGCTTCGGGGCTTCGCCCCTCGCAATGACGAAAAAAATGGAAAGGAAACCGGATGAACCTGCAGCAGACCATACAGACAATCAAAGAACTGGATGAAAAGGCAATGACGGCGGCCAGGACCCGACAGGAGAGCCTCACCAAGCCTTCGGGGAGCCTGGGCAGGCTGGAGGATATCTCTATCCAGCTGGCGGGCATCCTCGGCCAGCCGGTACCCTCAGTGAGGCGAAAGGCCATCATCCTGGCCGCCGGCGACCACGGGGTGGCCGCCGAGGGGGTCAGCGCCTACCCCCAGGAGGTGACCGGGCAGATGGTGCTCAACTTCCTCCGGGGAGGAGCGGGCATCAACGTGCTCGCCCGCCATGCGGGCGCCGAGGTCATCGTGGTAGATGCCGGCGTGGCCTCGGAGCTACCGTCCGACGCCGCCCTTCGCTGCGCCAAAGTCAGGAACGGCGCCACCGGCAATATCGCCCGCGGGCCGGCCATGTCGCGTGAGGAGGCGGTGAAGCTCCTCGAGTGCGGCATCGTGCTAGCTGAAGAGCAGGCGTCCAGAGGTGCCGACCTCATCGGCACCGGTGATATGGGCATCGCCAACACCACCCCCTCCAGCGCCATCGTCGTCGCCATGACCGGCCACCCGCCTGAGAAGGTCGTGGGCCGGGGCACCGGCCTCGCCCGAAAGGCGTGGCTCCATAAAGTGCAAATAGTCCGCCAGGCCATTGAGACCAACCATCCCGACTCCTCCGATGCACTGGGCGTCCTGGCCGGGGTGGGCGGTTTCGAGATCGCCCTGCTGGCCGGAGTGATGCTGGGAACAGCAGCCCAGAGACGGGCGGTGGTGCTGGACGGCTTTATCTCGGGGGCGGCCGCGCTCATCGCCCACGGACTCTGCCCGGCGATACAGCCCTACTTCCTGGCATCACATCTCTCCGCCGAGCCCGGACACCGTCTGACCATGGTCCACCTGCACCTCAAGCCCTTGCTCGACCTCAACCTCCGCCTCGGAGAGGGCACCGGGGCGGCGCTGGCGATGGGCCTCATCGAGGCCGCCGCCCGCTGCCTGGCCGAGATGGCCACCTTCGGAGAGGCGGGCGTGTCGGAAAAGACGTGAGTTCCTCTGTCATTCTGAGTTCGCGAAGCAGAACGAAAGCCTGCCCTGAGCCTGCCGAAGGGAATCCGCCCCACTCACGTGGTCGGGGAGCGGATTCTTCAGCCTCCTTCCCTTCGGGAAGGATGGTTTCAGAATGACATTTCACAGGCAATGACAGAGTGAACGGAGAGAGCCATTGCTGAACGACCTGCCTGACATCCTCTGGCCCGTGGCGGTCTTCCTGCTGGCCCTGCTGTGGGACCTGGCCCTGGGCGAGCCGACCCTGCATCCGGTAGCGGCTATGGGCAAAACGGTAGACTTCCTGGCGCAGAAGGCCCCACGCCGGGGAAAGAACTGGCCTTTTCTCTACGGCCTCGGAATGGCCCTTCTCATCCCTGCGGTCTTCGCGCTGGCCGCCTATGGCGCGGCCCAGGGCGCCCTCCGACTGCATCCGGCGGTCTATATACTCGTGAGCGCCTTTCTTTTGAAGAGCTGCTTCTCGGTGCGCGGTCTCGACAGGGCGGCGACCAGCGTCGCCCAGAGTCTGTCCCGACACTTCGGGACGGTTTCACCGGGGCTAGAGGAGGCAAGGGGCAAACTCAAGAGCATGGTGAGCCGGGACACCACCGGCCTGACCCCCGCGCTGGCCGCCTCGGCGGCCGTGGAATCGGTGGCCGAGAACACCACCGACAGCTTCCTGGGGCCGTGGCTGGCGTTCGCCCTCTTCGGGCTGCCTGGCGCCTTCGCCTACCGGGCTATAAACACCCTGGACAGTATGATAGGATATCGCGGCCCCTACGAATACTTGGGGAAGGCCTCGGCGCGGCTGGATGACCTGGTCAACCTGGTCCCGGCGCGGCTGGCCGCCTTGTTTATCGTGGCGGCAGGATACCTCGGGGGCCTGGGGCATTCCACCGCGAGGGCCTGGCGGATCATGTGGCGACAACACTCCCTGACCTCCAGCCCCAACGCCGGCTGGACCATGTCGGCCATGGCGGGCCTCCTTGGGGTGAAGCTGCACAAGGCGGGCCATTACCATCTCGGCGAGGGAGCTGAGCCAGGCGCTTCCGACATCATAAAGGCGGTGCGGGTGATGTACGGCGTCGCAGCCGTAGCTGCGGCGCTGACCGTAGCCGTGATAATCCTGCGCCAGTGGACGCTTTAGATGCTCCGCTTGAGCCGCGTTTTAGAGGGACGCAGCCCCAGCAACACGGCGTCGAAGAGGGCAGTTAGGCCCTCTTCGAAATCTTCTCCCCCTCTCCTTCGAAGGAGAGGGGGACCACGGGGGTAAGGTTGAGAATTCCTCACGGAGGCGTCTCTCCCCGGGAGTTGAAGTCCATGGGGGTGAGTGCCGGGCGCTTCATCGATTTCAGCGTCAACATCAACCCTCTGGGCACTTCGCCATCGGCCATGGACGCCATCGCCAGGCTTGACCCCTCGTCCTATCCCGACCCGGATAGCGGCGAGATCAGGGAAGCCCTCGCCCGGATGACCGGTGTGGCGCCTGGTCAAATAGTCGTCGGCAACGGCTCCACCGAGCTTATCTACCTCCTCGCGCACACCTATCTTAACAAAGGGGACAGGGCCGTGATCCTCTCCCCAACTTTCGGCGAATACGAGGCGGCCTGCCGGCTGGTGGTGGCACAGATAGAGATCATCCACTCAAAAGAGGAAGACGGCTTCCGCTGGGACGCCGGCGGCGTCGGGGCCGCCTGCCGGAGGATTCATCTCCTGAGGCCGGCGCTGACCTTCCTCTGTAACCCCAATAACCCCACCGGCGTCTATCTCGAGCGGGCAGCCGTGGCGGAGCTGGCCGCTGCCGCCGGCGACGGGCTTCTCGTTCTGGACGAGGCCTACATCTCTTTCGTCGAATCAGCCTGTCCCGATTCATCGGGACTCCTGGAGATGGGGAATCTGGTCATCCTGCGCTCCCTGACTAAAGACCACGCCCTGGCGGGGCTGAGGCTGGGGTATGCCCTCTGCCCCCCGGCGGTAGCTGACGCATTAGTAATGGGCCAGCCTTCATGGAGCGTGAATGCGGCTGCCCAGGCGGCGGGGCTCGCCTCCCTGGCCGACCGGGCCCATCTCAGTCGCGGCGTAGCCTGCGCCTCCGAAGGCAAGCGCTACCTGGACGGGGCGCTCCGGGCACTGGGGCTGAAGGTCACGCCGTCCGCCGCCAACTTCCTTCTGGTCGAGGTGGGGGACGGGGCCGAGGTGCGCCGTCGGCTTTTGCACCGCGGCTTCGGCGTGCGGGACTGCGCCTCTTTCGGCCTGCCGCGGCACATCCGCATCGGCGCCCGCGCCGTGCCCGAGTGCCAGAAGCTTATAGCCGCCCTGAAGGAAGTGCTCGGGAGAGCATCGTAGAGCGGCGCAGACGCCCGTGTTGTCATCGCGACAGGGTGCGCGTCGAAGAGGGGACAGGGGGTGAGAGGCCCTTTAGAAAGAGGCGTCCAAGAGGGGCGTAAGCCCCTCTTAAAAGAATATCTTCCCCTTCCCCTTGCCAAGGGGAAGGGGACAAAGGGGATAGGGATCGTGAAAGCAAAAACCCTGATGGTCCAGGGCACCGCCTCCCATGTCGGCAAGAGCATCCTGGTGGCGGCCCTATGCCGGATATTCCGCCAGGATGGCATCCGCGTGGCCCCCTTCAAAGCGCAGAACATGTCCCTCAACTCCTTCGTCACTCCCGATGGCGGCGAGATCGGCCGCGCCCAGGCGGTGCAGG
>JAUYGE010000037.1 GCA_030690705.1 Dehalococcoidia bacterium
GTAGCCATAATAGGGGACCACGGCAGTGATCCTTCCCGCCGAAGCCCGTTTGAAAGCATCCATCATAATCAGCAGCTCTACCATGCTCTTGTTCACCGGGGAGGAAAGGGGCTGGATTACGAAGACGTCCCGCTCGCGCACATTCTCAAGGATGCGCACGAAGATATTCTCGTTGGCGAACTCGAAGACCTCTGCCTTGCCCGGGGAAATCTTCAAATAGGCGCATACCGCCTCCGCCAGGGCCGGGTGGGCGTTGCCCGTGAAGACCTTCAGTTCGTCCACAGCGGAACGCGTCCCGGAAGAGGGAGAAAGTCTCGCAGGAACATTACCCGAAAACACCTTCAGGTCATCCACTAGTCTTTACCTCTTTCTCTTCTGTCTCCAGGCGGCCAGAGCCGTCCGGTGCTCATCCGTATCCAGAGCCACGGCCTGGGATGCGGCCAGCATCTCCAGGGCGCCCTCCAGGCCCATCTTCATCCCCTGTCGCAGATTGAACTTGGCCATCCTGACGCCCACCGGAGGGTGGGCAGCGATCTTCCCCGCCAGGGACATGGTCTCCTCTTCGAGCTGAGCGGCGGGAACCAGCCGGTTGAGCAAGCCCATCTGAAAGGCTTCCTCGGGGTGGACGGTCCCGCCCCCGAGAATGATCTCGCTCGCCCTGGCAAACCCGACGACCCTGGGCAGCAGCCACGAAGCGCCCGAGGCCGGCACCAGCCCCAGCCTGGTGAAGCCGATGGCCAGGCGGCTGTGCTCACAACCCGTCCGGAGGTCACAGGCCAGCGCCAGGTCAAAGCCAGCGCCGACGGCATGGCCGTTGACCATGGCGATGGTCGGCACTCCAAGCCTATAAAGCACGGCAATCACCCTCTGCGGACCCTGGCTCAGCCTCCGCCGCCGCTCCTCCAGCGGCTGGACATCCAGCACCTTCTCACCTCCCTCATCCCCGCTCAGGTCGGCGCCGGTGCAGAAGGCATCGCCCGCCCCACTAAGGACCACCACCCGCGTACCCTCATCAACCTCCACCCCGGCAAAGGCAGCCAGCAGGTCGGCATACATCGCCTCGTTGAGAGAATTCATCCTCTCCGGGCGGTTCAGGGTAATGAAGAGGACATGTTTTTCCCGTCTCAAGAGAAGGGTGGAAAAGCTCATGTCGCCGCGCCTCAGGAGTTCAATGCCGCCTCGGATTATAGCACGGGTCTAGGGGAGGGACAAAGGAGGTGTACTCGAGACCATTTATTACACCGTTCGCCCTGAGCTTGTCGAAGGGCCTGTGAAGAAGTTGCTAAACGACCCGGTGTACTCAGGGGATGGGGAACTGGCGGCAGAGAGCAGCCACCTCGCGGCGCACTTCCCGTTGAACGCGCTGGTCGTCGGGGCTGGCCAGCACCTTCCTTATGAGCGAGGCGACGCGTCTCGCCTCGTCAGCGCCGAAGCCCCTGGTGGTGATAGCCGGCGTGCCCACGCGGATGCCGCTGGCAATGGCCGGCGGACGGGTATCGAAGGGGACCATGTTCTTGTTGACGATGATATTGACGGCCTCCAGAGCCTTCTCCGCCGCCTGCCCAGTGATGCCCTTTGGGGAAAGGTCAACCAGGCAGAGATGGCTGTCGGTGCCCCCGGAGACCAGGTGCAGGCCATCACTGCTCAGTTCCTCGCCCATCACCCGTGCGTTGCTCAGAACGGCCCTCTGATAGTCAACGAACTCGGGCTGAGACGCCTCTTGAAAGGCGACCGCCTTGGCGGCGATGATATGCATCAGCGGCCCCCCCTGGATACCGGGGAAAACGGCTGCATCCACGGTCTGGGCCAGCTCCTTCCTGCAGAGGATGAAACCGCCCCGCGGGCCGCGAAGGGTCTTATGGGTGGTCGAGGTGACGATGTCCGCGTGGGGAACGGGGGAAGGATACAGGCCGGCGGCGACCAGGCCCGCCGTATGGGCCATATCCACCATCAGCCGGGCCCCAACCCGGTCGGCCACAGCGCGAAAGCGCCGGAAATCTATCACCCGCGGGTAGGCGCTGGCCCCGGCCACTATGAGCTTCGGGCGGTGCTGGACGGCCAGACGCTCCATTTCATCGTAGTCGAGCAACTCGGTCTCACGGCTAACGCCGTAGGAGACGAAGCGGTAGAGCTTGCCGGAGAAGTTGACGGGCAGACCGTGGGTGAGATGGCCGCCATGGGCCAGGCTCATCGCCAGGACGGTGTCGCCAGGCTGGAGCAGAGCGAAGTAAGCCGCCATATTGGCCTGGGAGCCGCTGTGCGGCTGCATGTTGGCGTGTTCGGCCTTGTACAGGACCAGGGCCCTCTCGATGGCCAGTTGCTCCGCCACATCGACGTACTCACAGCCGCCGTAGTACCGGTGACGAGGATAACCTTCGGCGTACTTGTTGGTGAGCGGCGAGCCCTGGGCTTCGAGTACGGCGCGGCTGGCATAGTTCTCAGCCGCTATGAGATTGATGGTGTTCTTCTGCCGCCGCTTTTCTAGCCTGATGGCGGAGCCAATCTCGGGGTCGCTCCGGTCGAGGATGCTCATAGGTCTAAAGGGAAAGTTTACTGGACAGGCAAAGCGCTGTCAAATTCGGCCCGGGACATGAGGCCCCAGGAGCGCCTCTCTTTCTCTCCTAGTATTTCGAGGCTTCTATCTCCTCCATCTTGCCGGTCACGACGAAAACGACCCGTTCGCAGATATTGGTTACCCTGTCAGCGCTCCGTTCCAGGTTGTGAGCCGCCCAGATGAGGCGAGTGGCCCTGGTAATTGTCTTCGGGTCCTCGGCCATAAAGGTGAGCAGCTCCCGGAAGACCTGATCATAGAGGTTGTCTACTTCATCATCTTCGGCGGCGATTTTTCTGGCGCTCTCGGCGTCGCGACTGACAAGGGCGTCCAGGCTGCGATGCAGCATATCCTGCGTCTTCTCGGCCATCCGGGGCAGGTCAATTAGCGGTTTTAGTGGTGGTTCATCACCTATCAGCACTGCAATCCTGGCTATACCCAGGGCATAGTCACCGATTCGCTCTATTTCGGTGATGATGTTAAGAACGGAGACGATAACTCGCAGGTCGCTGGCCATAGGCTGCTGCGTGGCTATGAGCTGGATGCACTTCTCCTCTATCTCAAACCTCTTGTCGTTTACGTTCCGGTCGTCGGCAACTATTTGGTGCGCCAGAGCCATGTCTCTGTTCTTAAGCGCAGTGATGGCGCGGCCAATCGCCTTTTCCACCATGCTGCCCATGACGAGAACGTCATCCTGAATCTCCCTGAGTCTCTTGTGAAAGGTTGTTCTTATCTCCACTGGTAACCTCCGTCGCGTCTTCAGCCGAACCGGCCGGTAATGTAGTCCTCCGTGCGTTTGTCCTTAGGGTTGGTGAAAAGCCGGGATGTGGGTCCGTATTCTACCAGTATCCCGGCCCTGTCCTCCTCCATCATCAGGAAGGCCGCCATGTCCGATACCCGCGCCGCCTGCTGCATGTTGTGGGTGACGATGACAATAGTGTAGTCTCCAGCCAGGCTCCTCATCAAGTCCTCGATTTTCAGGGTGGCGGCCGGGTCCAGGGCGCTGCATGGTTCGTCCATGAGGATGACTTCGGGCTCGAGAGCCAGAGCCCGGGCAATACAGAGCCTTTGCTGCTGTCCGCCGGAGAGCTCCGTGGCGCTTCTCCGCAGCCGGTCTTTCACCTCGTCCCAAAGCGCCGCCCGGTGCAAGGCCCGTTCCACCATCTCCTCCAGGTTGTCATCCATGCCGTTCACGCGGGGTCCAAAAGCCACGTTGTCGAAGACCGATTTCGGGAAGGGGTTAGGCTTCTGGAAAACCATGCCTATTCTATAGCGGATCTCGGTGGCGTCCACGCCGGCATCATAGATGTTCCTGCCGTCGAAAAGCACCTCTCCCACTACCCTGGCGCCCGGTATGAGGTCGTTCATACGGTTGAAGCAACGCAGCAACGAGCTCTTGCCGCAGCCCGAGGGGCCGATGATGGCGGTGACCTGGGTACGCGGTATCGCCATCGAGATGTCTCGCAGGGCCCTGAAGCCTCCGTACCACAGCTCCAGATTCCTGGTTTCCAGGGCGGCAACACCGTCTGCCATATCGCTACTCCTCGGTCCTTCTCTGATAGCGGTTTCTCAGAATGATAGCGGTCGCGTTCATGCTCAGGAGAACGACCAGGAGGACGATAATGCCGGCGGCCGCCAAGTTCCCGAACTCCGCCTGCGGGCGGGAGACCCAGTTGAATATCTGAATGGGAAGAACGGTGAACCGGTCCATGATACTGGTGGGGATGAAAGTCAGGTACACCAGGGCGCTGATGGCGATCATCGGAGCCGCCTCCCCGATAGCCCGGGACATGGCCAGGATGGATCCGGTTAGGACTCCGGGTAGGGCAGAAGGCAGAACGATGTGGCGCACCACCTGCCAGCAGGTAGCCCCCAGGGCATAGGCTCCCAGGCGGTGGGCCTGGGGTACGCTCCGGATGGCCTCCTGCGCGGCGATGATGATTACGGGCAACGACATGAGAGTCATGGTCAACGCACCGGCCAGGACGCTCCTCCCCAGGGCAAGGGCCTGAACGAAGAGACTCAGCCCCAGGAGTCCATAGACGATGGAGGGCACGCCGGCCAGGTTGTTGATATTGGTTTGAATGAGCCGCCGAAGTCGGTTGTCAGGAGCATACTCCTCCAGATAGATGGCGGTCCCGACGCCGACAGGGAGGGAGAAGAGCGCTGTAAGTACCATGACCCACAGGGTGCCGAAAAGCGCCGACAGCACTCCCGCCTCATCAGGTTTCCGCGATGGATAGCTGGTTATAAACTGCCAGTCCAGCCATCCTATGCCGTCCCGCAAGACATCCACCAGGAGGACGGTCAGGACGAGGATGCCTGTCAGTGTAGCCATCAGGAAGAGGACGCTGAAGGATCTTCCCCGTAGCTGCCGGGTCCTTAACTGCTGACGGAAGGCGGGGTCCTTTTTCACTTCAGTATCGCTCCCGGTAACGCCTTACAAACCACTGGCTGAAGAGGTTCATCAGCAATGTCATGACGAAGAGGAGGAGTCCCACGGCGAAGATGGTGTAATACTCCACCGTCCCGTGGGGAGTCTCCCCCAGGCTTACCTGAATGATATAGGACGTCATGGTCTGGATGCTCTCCAGGGGATTCAGCGTCAGCTTCGGCGTTGAGCCGGCGGCGATGGCCACAATCATGGTCTCGCCGATAGCCCGGGAGAGCGCTAGGATGCAGGCAGCTACGATCCCTGAGACAGCGGCGGGCATGACCACCCGGGTGGCCACCTCGAGCCGGGTTGCTCCCAGCCCGTAGGCTGCATCCCGCAAAGAGCGGGGTACAGCCATCATGGCATCCTCGCTGAGGGAGGAGACCATGGGAATAATCATCACCCCCATGACCAGGCCGGCGCTCAGGGCGTTGAAAACTATCATGCTGGGGAATATGTTCCGCAGCAGAGGTGTTACGAAGGTGAGGGCAAAGAAGCCGTAAACTACCGTAGGTATACCGGCCAGGATTTCGAGGAGGGGCTTCACCGCCCGGCGGACCCTGTCTCTGGCATACTCGCTGAGGTATATGGCGCTGGCCAGTCCTACGGGCAAGGCAACCAGGATGGCTATGCCGGCAGTCAGCAAGGTGCCACCGACTAGAGGCAGGACACCGAAGTGCTGGGGTTGGAACAGGGGCGTCCACTTTGTACCGCTGAGGAACTCGATAATGGAGACGCTGCGGAAGAACCCCAGCGCCTGCACCACCAGCATGACGACAATGCCAATGGTGGTGAAGATGGACACCAGGGCGCAGGCGAGCAGAAGCCCTTGAATACCCCTTTCTCCGAGGGGGTTCTGCCTTCGCACCCGCCTCGGAGAAGGGATGGACTCACGAACTTTCATGGTCATAAACAAGAGAATGACAGACCTCTAACCCATCTTACTGAATCTTGCTCAGGTTTTCATTGTACACCGTGGCCGGCATGGGGACATAGCCCACCTCGGATACCAAGTTCGGCCCAGCCGTCATGTAGAAGCGGACGAACTCTTTCACTTCGGGGCGCGGCAGGGCCGCCTTGTTCACGTAAATGAAGATGGGGCGGGACAGAGGGCTATAAGTGCCGTCAAGGATGGTCTGGCCCGAAGGGAGCACTGCCCCCTTACCTGCATCAATGGACACCAGCTTCAGCTTGTCCTTATTCTCCACATAGTAAGCGTAGCCGAAGTACCCCAGAGCGTTAGGGTCTCCGGCAATTCCCTGCACCAGGACATTATCATCCTCGCTGGCAGTATAATCAGGCCGGCTGGCCTTCGCCTTACCCATGATGACCTCGGTGAAGTAGTCGAAGGTGCCGGAATCGGTGCCCGGGCCGTAGAGATTAATGGGCCGGTCTGGCCATTCAGGGCGAATCTGGTTCCAGCGCTTTATCGTGGATTCCGGTTCCCAGAGCTTCTTCAACTCGGCGGTGGTCATGGAAGTGACCCAGGTGTTCTTGGGGTTGACCATCACCGAAAGGCCATCGTACGCTACCGGCAGCTCAACCCACTCGACGTTGTTCTTCCCGGCCTGTTCCTTTTCTGAACTCGAAATGGGGCGCGAGGCATCACTGATCTGGGTTTCGCCCGCCACAAAGCGCTTAAAACCGCCACCCGTGCCCGAAATACCCACGTTGATGCGCATCTGAGGATGAAGCTTGTGGAACTCCTCGGCCACGGCTTCGGTGATGGGGAAGACGGTGCTGGAGCCGTCGATCTCGATGGTGCCCGAGAGGGTGGAGCCCGGGGCAGTCGGCCCAGTGCCTTTGCAGCCGGCCAGCGCCATGCTCCAGACGACGATGAGGACCAGGGGTGCCACTCCCCACCACCTCCTCAGTATTCTACTAATCATTTCGATTACTCTCCTTTTTTTCTCTTCCAGTGAATAGAGTAACCGACTGAGTTTAAGAGCAGTTTAAGGCTTTGTTAAAAGCCGGTTAAATCCTCAGATTCTCGGGAAGTCCGTGTCATTGCGAGCGAAGCGAAGTAATCCGTGCATCCAGGAGAGCGGATTGCTTCGGCACTTCGTGCCTCGCAATGACAGTCCTTCTGAGGATTCACTTAAGGGGCAGGCTGAAAGCAAAGGTGGAGCCTTTGCCCTCCTCGCTTTGGACCCAGATATTGCCGCCGTGAGCCTGGACTACATGCCTGGCGATGGCCAGACCGAG
>JAUYGE010000050.1 GCA_030690705.1 Dehalococcoidia bacterium
TGTCCGGCTACGGAGAGAGGCTGGCCGGCTCCTTTGTCATCAAGGACATGAAGAAATACCGCAAGTTCGGCGGATTCCTCTACCAGCACAAAGAGATCTTCGACCGGCTCCCCGGTCTTTCCTCGTTTGCTGCGAGGGAGATGCTAACCGTCAACGGAGTCGCCAAGAATCAAAAACAGAGGCTGATAGGCCGGGAGTTCCGCCGGCAAGGGATGTCTCTCTTCAGGCTCCTTCGCCTGCTGTGGCAGGCATGGAGGGCAGTGAAATGAGCATGCCGCTGGAGGGCAAACTGTTCCTTGACCGCTTCAAGGTAGATGAGGAAAGCCACCTACGGATAATTGACGGGGAGAAGTGCTTCGAAGAGTGTGAGGGACAGCCCTGCCTTTATCTCTGTCCGGCCAACGTCTACCGGCTTGAAGAGGGAAACCGCATCAGCATCAACTACGAAGGTTGCCTGGAATGTGGCTCCTGCCGGATTGCCTGCCGCCACCTCAACATAGAATGGCGTTTCCCCCGGGGCGGCTACGGCATCAGCCACAAGTTCGGCTAAGGAGCATGGAGGGAGGAACCCATGACAGGGGAAATACGGGAGATAGCAATCGACAAGGTTCGTCCCAACCTGAGGCTGGTGTATGAGGAGGACGTCATCCTTCGCCTATGCGAGGATATCAAGTTCCGGGGGCTTCAAGAGCCTATTGTAGTGGAGCTAGTCGAATACTGGTTTCAGATTGTGGATGGCGAGAAACGCTGGCGCGCCTGCAAGAGAATCGGATGGATGAAGGTCAGGGCGCTGATTCTGGAGTTCTCCGTAGTATGACCCCAGAGGTGCTACAATTGCGTTGAACACAGCTTCAACAACTGGAGAAGGATGACGTGCGCCGCAAAACAGGAGGAGGAACGCGATGATAGGACCCGAAGTTTACCCGAAGTTCAAGGCCGCCGCCGTTCAGGCCGGGCAGGTCATCCATGAACCGCCGAAATGCTTCGATGTCAAAGCCACTCTGGAGAAAGCCATCAGCTACATCGACCAAGCAGGAAAGAATGGGGCACGGCTCATCGTGTTCCCCGAATGCTGGCTGCCCAGCTACCCGCACCGGCCCCTGTATATCTTTGAGCGCAACCTGGGCATCATCTGGGCCGAGCTTCTCAAACACTCCATCGAAGTTCCCGGGCCGGAGACGGAAGAGCTCGGCAAGGCTGCCCGGAGAGCCAACGCCTATGTGGTGATGGGGATAAACGAGAGGGACCGGAAATACCAGGGACGAATGTACAATTCCCTGCTCTACATCAGTCCCCGCGGCGAGGTCATGGGAGTGCACCGCAAGATCAGCAATACCATATATGAGCGCTTGTTCCACACCCCCGGCGATGGCGGCACCAACCTGAAAGCCGTCTTCCCTACAGAGATCGGGATAATAGGAGGCTCTATCTGCGGGGAGCACTGCCAGCACCTCTTGCTTTACAACTGGATCATGCAAGGGTTACAGGTCCACTGCTCTTCCTGGCCGGGGCATTCGGCGGCTACTCTGAAGACCATCCAGGACGTGCAGACGCGGGCCCTCTGCACCTCAGGGGGCGTCTTCGCTGTGCTGGCTGCCGCATACCTCCCGCCCCAGGACCGTCCGAAGGTCTTTCTCAAATCAGAATCTCCCCACGACCAATGGTGCGGCGGCAGCGGCATCATCGACCCATACGGCAACTACATTGCCGGCCCGGTCTACGACCAGGAGACCATAGTCTACGGCGACATTGACCTCTCCGAGGTCATGGTGAAGAAGCACTCGGTGAGTCCGACCGGAATATTCAGTCGCTGGGACATCCTCTCCCTGGCTGTCCGACAACATGAGTACGAGCCGCTGATACCTATGGAGGACAACGACATGCCCAAGCAGACGGCCGTTGCGGAGAGACTGAAAGCCCTGGAAGAGCAGGTCAAGGAGCTAGAGCGAAGGCTGGCTTCTACTCAATAGACCTATTCAATTAGTTTGAACATCGACTTCGGCATGCCGCAGACGGGACACTTCTCTGGCGCTTGCCCTTCCACCGTGTTACCGCAGTACTGGCAGACGTAGAAAGGTTTCAACTCCGTAGCCTGGCCCTTTTCAAGCATGTCCAGGGCATCGATGTACAGACCGTGGTGCAGCCGCTCAACCTTGTTAGCGAAGTCGAAACTACTCTTCGCCTTGCTGCTGCTTTCCACCTCGGCCTGTTTTATGAAGGCTGGATACATCTCAGTGAACTCATAATGTTCGCCACCGATAGCCGCTCGCAGATTGTCCTTCGTGGACCCCACGCCCTGCATGACTTTGAGGTGGTTGCGGGCATGTACCGTCTCAGCCTCCGCTACGGCACGGAACAGACGCGCGACCCGCTTGTGCCCTTCCCCCTCGGCTTTCTCCGCAAAGAACAGGTACTTGCGGTTTGCCTGGCTTTCTCCGGCAAAAGCAGCCCCAAGGTTTTCTTTTGTCGTGCCCACTTTAACCTCCTGCCAAAAATACTATTGAAAGAGGATCTTGATTATTTCATCGAACCCGGCATTGAGCTCCTTCTTCTTCCCCCAGGTATCCTCCAGCCCGGCATATGCCACTTCACTCCTGACCTCGCCAACCATGCAGCCCTTTCTGCCTTCTAGAAGGGCTTTTACCGCGGCAATCCCCAGCTTGCTCGCCAGGACGCGGTCGCGCGCTGTGGGAGAACCTCCGCGCTGGATGTGCCCGAGCACACATACCCTGGACTCCATGTCAACTCTATCTCGGACCTGCTGGGCTATCTGGAAACTGACCCCTGGCTTCTCAACCTCAGCTACAACAACGATGGCGCTTCTCCTCCCCTGCTTGAATTTCTCCTGCAGTTTCGAGCACAGATCATCAATACTCATCGGCACTTCCGGAATCATGAGTTCCTGAGCGCCGCCCGCGATGCCGCTCTCAAAGGCGATGAAGCCAGTATGGTTCCCCATGACCTCCACAAAGAAGAGGCGCTCATGCGAGAGGGCCGTATCCCTTATGCGGTCAATAGCCTCAAGAGCGGTATTCACTGCGGTATCAAAGCCTATGGTGTAATCCGTGCCGAAAACATCGTTGTCTATGGTCCCCGGCACACCGACCACACTTACTCCGCTCTCCCTTGCCAGTTCGGTGCCGCCGCGGAAGGTGCCGTCACCGCCGATAAGGATCAGGCCCTCGATCTTTTTCTCAGCCAGCGTCCTTATCGCCTTTCTCCGGCCCTCCTTCGTCATAAACTCGGCGCAGCGCGCCGTCTCAAGTATCGTGCCACCCAGATGCACAATATTGGCAACGGAGTCTCCATCCATACTCACCGTGTCTCCGGTGATTAGCCCGGCGTAACCCCGCTTTATGCCCACGATCTCAACGGAATTCGCGAGGGCGGTGCGCACTGTTGCTCTGATAGCAGCATTCATACCCGGAGCATCTCCACCGCTGGTGAGCACGCCAATTCGCTTCACATTGACCTCCTCGGTGGGTATCCGTCGCGGATCCCCGCCATTTTCACTGAATTCGATGATGCCCACTCCACCACGTCCTCCGTCCGCACGGAGCCAACCATGATTGACTGAGCTGGTACCACAGTATATCCGATTTGCCGCTTTTGTTGAATCAGGGAGGCCTGTACATATGTCCGGTGAAGGGTTTGGTATAATGTCTGCAAGTCAGGGGTGGGCACTCTGTCTGGTTTAGTCATCAGCAATAGCGGAACCGGTAAAGATTGCGGACAACAGGCAGACCCCGAAAGGAATGGAATGAAAGGTAAACTGCGTTTTCTGGGCGCTGCCGGTAATGTGACAGGGTCCCGCTATCTTCTTGAAACCGGCAACCGCCGCCTCCTGGTGGACTGCGGCCTTCACCAGGAGAGAGAGTTCAGGGCACGGGACTGGCAGCCCTTCCCCGTGTCACCGGATACCATAGACGCTGTTCTGCTGACTCACGCGCACCTTGACCATTGCGGTATGCTGCCCAAACTGGTCCACGAGGGCTTCAGAGGAAGAATCTACTGCACGGAAGCGACTGCCGAGCTTGCTCAACTCATCCTTCTGGATTCGGCTCACCTGCAAGAAGAAGATGCGGCGTTCAAGAAACGGAGACATGAGCGAGAGGGCAGAAGAGGCCCTTTCACCGAGGCTCCGCTTTACACCATCGAGGACGCCAGGGCCTCGTTTCCCCTGTTCAGTCCCATTGAATACGGTGAGCCCGTCCGGTTGGGCAAGCAGGTTGAAGCAACATTTCACGACGCCGGTCATGTCCTCGGTTCAGCCATGATAAAGGTTGTCATCAGCCAGGGTTTAGAGAAGACCACCGTGCTCTTCTCGGGGGACATCGGCCGGTGGGACAGACCCATACTCGAGAACCCGACCATCTTCAAGGACGAAGTGGACTACGTCGTTATGGAGTCGACCTACGGCGATAGGCTGCATGACAGATCTACCAGCATCGGTGAGGAGCTTGCCGGAATCATCAACTCAACGACCGGGGCCGGAGGGAACATCGTCGTTCCCAGCTTTGCTCTCGAGAGAACCCAGGAAATCCTCTACTATCTCAACGACTTGCTTGCCACGGACCGGATACCGCACATCATGGTCTTTCTCGATAGCCCTCTGGCCGTGGATATCACGAAAGCATTCCAGCGGCACGAAGGGCTGTTCGACGAGGAAATGAGAAAACTTGTGGCCGCTAACCGCTCGCCTTTCGATTTCCCCGGGCTGAAGATGGTCCGGAGCGTGGACGCTTCGAAGGCCATTAACCATATTCGCGGCACCGTCATGATCATAGCAGGGTCTGGAATGTGCACCGGCGGAAGGATAAAGCACCATCTGGTCGCCAACATCTCACGCCCCGAGAGCACCATCCTCTTCGCCGGATACCAGGCGGTGGGGACCCTCGGGAGACAAATTGTTGACGGCGCCCGGACCGTCCGAATATTGGGACAACACTACCCCGTAAGGGCGAGAATCGTCCAGATGCCCGGTCTATCGGCCCACGCCGATAGAGACGACCTCTTCCGGTGGCTCTCGGCGCTCCCTAAACCACCCAAATGCGTGTTCGTCACTCACGGAGAGCCGGACGCCGCCCTGAAGTTCGGAGAGTTCCTGAGCGCCAAGACCGGCTGGAACGTATCGCAGCCGCGGTACGGAGATGAGACCATCCTGGAATAGCGAAAAGGGCGGGTGCGAGAATGCCGAGATACATGTGTTTGGTGTGTGGCTACATCTACGACCCGGAGCAAGGCGACCCCGACCACGAGATGAAACCGGGGACCCCGTTTGAAGCGCTGCCTGACGGCTGGGTATGCCCAGTATGCGGAGCGGACAAGAGCCAGTTCAGGGTACTGCAGGGCTAGCTACTACGGCAGCCACTCCAACCTCAGATGGGGAATAATGCCGGCTTCAGTATCCGATCCGCTGAAGGAAGGCCTTGTCCTTGCGCCACCTGGGGTACACCTTCACCCAGAGCTCGAGATAGACCGGGCGCCCCGTTACCTCCTCTATCTGCTGGCGCGCCCGGGTGCCTACCTTCTTGAGTAGTTGTCCGCCTTTGCCGATGAGTATTGCCTTCTGGGATTCTCTTTCGACATAGAGAACGGCCTGGATATGGTCCTTGCCGCCGTGCCCTTCCGAGCCCTCCCGGAACTGTTCGATCTCCACCGCCACAGCGTAGGGCACTTCCTGAGCGTACGCATGGAAGACCTGCTCCCTTACCATCTCGCTTGCCAGGAAGCGCTCGCTTCGGTCGGTGAGTTCATCCGCCGGAAACGCCGGCTCACCCTCCGGCAGGTGCTTGACTGTGGCCGAGAGCAAGTCGTCGACGCCTTCATTCTTAATGGCGCTCACCGGCACAATCTCCAAATAAGGATACAGACCGTTATAGGCGTCAATGACGGGCAACAGGTCAGGCTTTCTCACGACGTCTATCTTGTTGATGGCCAGAAGACAAGGCTTCCCGGAACGCTTAAGCTGCCCGATGAGGCGAAGCTCCAGGTCTGCCGGAGGCCTGGGCTCCACCATCATGACCACCAGGTCCGCTTCTTTCACGGCTTCCCCCAGCCTGGCGAGCAGCCGGCGGTTGAGTTCATCGTCGAGGTTGAAAGGCAGCCCCGGAGTATCGAGAAAGGCCACCTGGTAGTTTTCGCCGGTGAGCACCCCCATTATCCTATGCCTGGTGGTCTGCGGTTTCGGGCTGACCGCGGACAGCTTGAAACCGATCAGGCCGTTCAGCAGCGTCGACTTGCCGACGTTGGGACGGCCGACGATGGCCACCGTGCCGGTCCGGTGAGATCCAACGGCTGTCTGATCGCGTATGTCAGCGGACATGTTCTCCTCTGCTCTTGAACTCAACGCGTAGCCTTCGACTATACGCCGCTCACCCGCACAGGTCAATAGGAGGCCCCCTTCTGTCATTGCGAGTCCCGACGGGTCGGGACGAAACAATCTCAGTGTCCCTTCATGATACGCAACGTTGAGATCGCCACAGCCTCAGCCTGCGGCTGATGGCTTCGCGATGACATAGTTGTGCGAAGGAGCCGGAGGAAATCCACGGACCGCGAACGAGTACAGTTTTGCCAGAGCCCTTTTGTTTGGGGAATGAGGCAGGAGATGGGTTATCAAGCGATCCCCAGGTAGCTTACGGCCAACTTCATCAGAAAGTCTGCTTTGAGCCTCACGCTCTTTATGTCAACACGCTCGTTCCGAGCATGGTAGGTCTTCTTCAGCGCGGGGTCGAAATCGTGGGCCACCACGGCGGGTCCGTAGGCCGGAATCCCTTTGGCCCGGAGGAAGCGGGAATCGGTCGCCCCGGCGGACATCATCGGGAAGCAGTCTACGTCCCCCAGCGCCTCCTTCATCGTCTTCTCTATGAGCCGGAAATGAGGCGAGCGAGTAGGTGAAAAGGAAGCCAGATTGAAGTCCGGCACCTCTATGCTTACGTCCTCTCCCACCACAGTGTGAAGTGTCTTGAGCAGGTATTCCCTGTCCTGACCGGGGAGGACGCGGATATCCACGTGGGCCTCGCAGCTATCGGGCACGATATTGGTCTTGATGCCGCCCTGCACCATGTTGGTGGAGATGGTCATCCGGGTCAGGGACCTCAAGGTCTCGGCGAAGGCGCGGTCGGGATGCGCATCGAGGAGGGCATCCACGTTTCGCGCGGTTATCTTCCCGAATCCCCTCTGCCAGCCCAGGTGGTCGAGCAGGCCCTTTATCTCGGGGATAATCCTGACCCGCGGCTTGTACCGGCTGAGGCGGACGATAGACTCAGAGGCCTTGACCACGGCGTTATCTCCCAGCGTAGGCACGGCGCCGTGGCAGGAAATGCCGGAGGCTTTCAACTGGGCCCAGGCGGACCCCTTCTCCCCCGCCTGAACGAAGTAGGCATACCTGTCGCCTATCATTGTCGGCCCTTCCCCACCCTCGTTGATGGCGAAGTCGGCCCGGAGCTTGTCAGGATACTTATCCAGCAGGAACTTGGCACCGTACGCGCCGCCGCTCTCCTCGTCGGCGGTGGCCGCGAAAATCAGCTTGCCGTTCAGCTTAAGCTTGCGGAGCTGCAGCATCGCCCAGGCCTCGGCGGCCACCAGGTCCTTGCAGTCGAGAGCGCCCCGGCCGCAGACCAGTCCCGCTCTTATCTCGCCGCCGAAGGGATCGAAGTCCCAGCCCTCTCCCGCCGGGACTACGTCCTCGTGGGAGAGAAAGAGCAGAGATTTCTCTCCCTCTCCCAGCGTGGCAATGAAACTCCCTCTCCCCGGCGCCGACTCGATGATCTCGTTTCTGATGCCCGCCTCGTCAAAGAGCCTCTTCAGGTACCCGGCTACCTTCGTCTCCCCACCCGGCGGGTTTACCGAGGGAATCCTTATCAGCTCGGAAAGAATACGCTCTACTTCCATAACAAATTCCCCCAATCTTTGGGCCTGCTTAATTCGTCTGGCTCGCAGTGTTTCGCGATGAGTATACCATGCGTTGTATTGTCATCCGCAAAACGATACAATGAATCAACGGGAGGCGGTAATTGCAGAAGTCGCTCTTGTCATTCAAATGGTGGCTGCCGCTTGCGGCGGTAATGTTCATTCTTCCG
>JAUYGE010000059.1 GCA_030690705.1 Dehalococcoidia bacterium
CGATAAGTTCGCCGCGATCCTCGAACTCCTAGACAACAGTGGCAGGCAGTTCGAAAGGACACCGCAGTCGTTCCAGCAGCTGACCGAAGAGGGACTACGGGACATCGTCCTTGGCAGTCTGAATGCGGTGTTCGAGGGCGCCGCTGGTGGCGAGACATTTCAGGGCGTTGGCAAGGTCGATATTCACCTGCGGATTTCGCAGGGCGAGGTCTTTGTCGCAGAGCTGAAGTTCTGGGATGGCCCGGACTCGCTGAGAATGGTAATCGGCCAACTACTCGGCCGGTTAACCTGGCGCGACGGCTACGGCGTTGCCGTCGTCCTCTCGCGCAACGCGAGGTTCACGGAGGTACTGGGATCTGTCCGCGAGGCGCTGCCAACGGCTGCCGGATACGGTGCCGGAACCCTGCGGGAACGGGCAGCGAACCACTTCGTCGCCCGGTTCTCGATTCCGAGCGATAGCGCCCGGATGGCGACCATCCACGTCCTCGTCTACAACCTGTACGTCGCGGACACTGGCAGGCGAGTGGTCAAACGAAAAGCGACAGTCAGGCAACCGGGGGACTGAGTCGTCAGTCCTACGCTTAAGCCGCCCGCCTCAGCTCTGCAACTTGCCTCAGCCAGCCGTTCAGCTGGTTCCAACTCGCAAAAATCTGGGTCACCACGCTTTGCTCCTGCGAATGAATTCAGGATCAGGAGCTGCGGCTGGCTTGACCAGCGCGCAGAAGCAGCGGCAGCTGCGCAGGCGGGGGTGGCAACGTCATGCGCGCCGCAAATCAAGCCGAAGATTCTGCTGAATCTGCTCGCGCCACGTGTCCATCACTTCAGCCGTGTGCGCGTAGTTCGGCCATTTCACCACGGCCGCGCGCACCTCATCAACGATCGACTCGGCGCGACCGCGTTTCATCGAGGCGCTCTTGGCACACGCGCGGAAATCGGCCATTGTAAATTCGTCGCGCTTGCCATTCATCGTCATCTGGTGGCTTGCGGTCCAGTTGCCGGTCGGGTTGTAGCTGTAGGAAATGTCGAAAGCTGGCGAGAGCGACCAGTTTCCCGCCTTGTCCATCAGGAAGGCGATGTTCTTGACGTGATCGTCCTGGTTGCGGGCGATGATGTTGAACGCCATCCGCCGAAACTGCTCTTCGACAGCCCTCGCCGGCAGCCCAAGCTGGTGAATGATGAGCAGCGCCTGCTCATAGGCATACAACCCCGGGCTGTTGAAGTCGAAATGAGCCAGGGCGCACAGGGACTGCACGTGCAGTTTCCCGCCGCCTTCAAGGCGATCGAAGCGCCGGGTCATGAAGTGCCGCCTACCGTGTTCGGTGAGCAGGCGACACTCGCTCATGGTCACGCCCGCTGCATTCGCCATCAGGGAGTACGCGTACTCAATGGCACCGTAACCTTTTGGGTCGTCCAGTTCTTTGTCCTTATTGCCGGCAACGCCGTCGAATTTCAGCAGCCAGTAATCGAAACCCGCCCCGGCCGGAGTCTGCCCCGAGCGCACCTCATCGGTGTTCCGGTTCCATGCGACAACAGCCTTGGCTCGCGCACCGCCGGCGGAGGTGCCAACGCGCAGGATGTCCTTCAAAGCCTCAGCCTTGCTTTCATCCGCGAACGAGACTTGCAGGTCGTGACGATGGGTGAGGACTTCGGACGCTAGCCTGACCAATGAATCGATCTCGATCTTCTTGGCACGGCTCGGCTTGGGCCCCGTGGCCGGCACGAATTCCAGCGCGCCCATACCCCGTGCGCCGGTGTAGCAAAGCCGTTCAACCACGTTGAAGCTGTCAGGCGTCCTTCCCTGCGTCGCCAACCAGGCATCGATCAAGGTATTGCCAAACTGATCCGGTAGCGAGTCTGCCAGGAGACCCGGCAGACCGTGAAAAGTGTTTCGGGGAAGGTCAGGAAAAACATGCACGCGATCGCTGAGCGGCATCGTGATAGGCGAAACCTCAATCCCGCTGCTCGCGAATGCCGGATCATATTGGAATAGCGCGTAGTCTTTTCCGTCCTCCAGCGAGACCGCCCCGATGGTCCGCCCCCAGAGTTGCACCTTCGCAAGTGTCGTCATGACCTATCTCCCCATACCCATTTCTTAGAGGGACGGTCAGGCGTTCTGGCTGAAGAGGCGCGCCGACGCTGCTTGCCGCGCAGCTTCAGTTGCACAAT
>JAUYGE010000072.1 GCA_030690705.1 Dehalococcoidia bacterium
CGGATGCCGCGGCGGTTGTCAAACGGTCTCTACGATGCGACAGGTCTGATGGCGGCGGATATCTTTCCTTTGGGCCCTTTAGTCAGGACCACCAGGCCGCGCCAGCTAAGGTCGTCTTTCTGAGGGAAATCAGCCCTCTGGTGCACTGCCCGGCTCTCCTTCCTTTCCAGGGCCGCGATGGTGATCATCTGCGCCACATCCACCAGGTGGGCGGCTTCATTGACCCTCATGAGCTCATGGAAGTTGCGGGCCCTCAGCTTTCGAGCGTTGTCTTTCAAGTCGTCGAGTTGGCGGAGCGCCTGAGACATTCCGGAGGCATCCCGCAGCCAGCCCACATGCTCATACATCAACCGGCGCAATTCGGTCTCCAGCTCTGAGTAGCGGAGATCTCCTCCACCGGACATGGCTGAGAAGGTCTCTTCCCTGATGTCAGCTATCTGTTGTCTGTCTATGTCGAGTCCGTTCGCAACTCTGGCATGGCGGGCAGCTTCCCGTCCGGCCACATACCCCAGGGTGCATGCCCCTGAGGCGCCCAGCCCGAAGTTGACGCAGTCTCCGGCGGCGAAGAGTCCTTCCAGGGTGGACTGGCATCTCTCGTCTATCAGTATACCCGATGCGAGGTAATCGAACTCGCGCACGACGAAGGGGATGGGGTCGCGGGCAATATCTATCCCCTGGCCGGCGAGGTATTCGAGCAGGAGGGCCTTTTCGTTGAGCAGGCCGAGCTTGATGCGGGCGATGGTCTCCTCCGGAAGGTGGCGGCAATCAACATTACAGGGGCCGCGCCCGGCCGAGTACTCTTTGAAGGTTGCCATAGCCACCAGGCCCCTCGGGGCCCCCTCGCCTGATGGGTGGTAGCGGAACATGTACCTCTCACCACGGGCGTTGGTCAGATGGGCGTCATGGCCGAGAAAATTGGTGATGCAGGGAACGGCAAAGCCTTTCGGCACCACGGAGCCGACGGGGAACTCCATGTTGGTGAGGGCGGCGCCGGCCTCGAAGGCCATAACGTGTCCTTCTCCGGTGTTGTAGGGTGGGGTGGCCGTCAAGAAGGGAAGGCCTGAGGCCGGTGGGTAGAGCCTGGTTACTGCCCCGGTGGTGATAACCACGGCCCTCGCTTTGATGACATGGAAGTCTCCGGTCCTCACGTTGAACCCTGCTGCGCCGACCACGCGGTTGCCATGGGAAAGCAGACCCTGGATGGGGATGTGGTTGGACATCTTCACGCCGGCGCGGGACAGGTTTTCAGCCAGGATAGGCTTGATGCGAGCGCCCTCGAAATGGACCAGATAGGGGTGCGCCCATCCCGGTCCGGCGCTGCGTATGTACTGTCCCGTCTTCGCGTCCTTGAACGGCACGCCGATGCTTTCCATATAGTCGAAAACACCCTTGACCTCGCGGGCGTAGACCTCCATCAACCTGGGGCTGGTGAGGCCGGGGCGTGCGGTGGGGTGGGTGTCGAAGGTGTTGAGGAAGGCCTCGGGGGTGTCCCAGTCGGCGAGGCCGAGGATGGCGGGGTAGTGGTCCAGCCCGGAGGACATAGCGCCGCTACGCGAGACAGAGGCCTTTTCGGCTACCACCACCTGAGCACCTTGCTGGCGAGCTGAGACCGCTGCCAGGCACCCGGCGGTGCCGCCGCCAATCACCAGGACATCGGTAACGGACTCTTGTATTGCCATCGCTTTGCGCAACCTCTTTTTGGAGTTTACGAGAAAGCCTTCATGGCGTCAAGGGGATGCAGGTACAACTATGTTGATCTTGATAAACTCGCCAATCGGATAGAAGAGGCCGCAAGAGAAGCAAGAAGGTGGGTCTTAGAAGTCAGCTACTTGGACCGATAGAGGCAACGTCATCTTATCTCGCCCATCCCAAATCTCTGCCGATAAGTAGTTCATCCATCTCGGCATGGTGGGTATTCTTCATAGCGACTGCTACCGTCTGGAAGCCGTGTCGCACGGCCATTTCCCGGACGCCTTCCGCGTTATCGTAAGTCATCAGGAAGTCGCCTTTCAGCGATTCCGCCAGTGTGAACAGCCGTTCGTGGTCGAGCTCATTGTGTGCATACAGGCGGGTTCCAGCTTTTTTGCCAGCAGCTGTATACGGCGGGTCGATAAAGAAAACGGTGTCCGGCTCTTCTGAGTGTTCACGAATCACCTTCAAGCCATCCCCGTGCACAAACTCTATCTTGTCCCTTATCCTTCCGATGTCACGTATGCGCCTTGCCAGAGTGTGAGGATACCAGCGGGAAGTGATACCCTTCCCGTTCTCTCCATGCTTGATAAGCCCTGCCCCTGGAGCCATGATCCCCCCGTGACTGGTGCGATTGCGAAGTAACGTTCTGAACGCTATCTCGCGCAGAGAACCACGGCATTTGTTGAGTTCCTCTGCTATGGATTCGTCAGTCATCTTGAAGGTCATGATGCGGTTTGCAATCCACTCCGCCTCGCCGTCGGCCAGCGCCCTCCAAACACTCGCAACTTGTTCATCTAATTCAACCAACAGGACCCGGTCCGCAAGCCCCTCGAAGGCCGCAGTGAGACCTATTATGGCCCCACCCGCGAACGGCTCCACTAGCAGAGATGGTTTCCTCGTCAGTGAGTCAAACCAGCGCCTGATTTGTGGTATTAGCCACGTTTTGCCGCCAGGATAGCGGAACGGGCTTCTCTGTGGCACAGAAGCAACATTAACGACTCGCCTGGAATCAGGCAGCTCGATCAATTCAAGCTGGTGCAATCAGACCCCCATATCTATCGTCTTCGTGTCGGGTGGATTGGCGTTTTCGAGTTTCTCGTCTAGCTTCTCTTGCAGCCTTTCAACGAACTCTTGTGGCGCTCCGATTTCGGGCCGAGACATCTGGTCGAGGGATTCGTTGAACACCGTGTGCACAGTCTTCACCCTGCTCAGCAAGTACTGGCTCTTCGTCTCGTTGAATTCGAGATCATACACCAGCCATGCGACATCAGCGTGTTCTGAATCTGTTTCGCGCAAATGCGGAAGCGTTCCAAAGAAACCCTGGTCCAGCGCGACTGCGATCTTCTTTCTCCATGCGTTCAGAATTCCGCCTTTGTACAGCAATTGTGGTACAAGGCGCTTCCGGCTTGACGACAGGTAGTCAGGCCGCGGGTAGTTTGTTTCTTTTCGCCAGTCCATGTTGGCCCGGGCTGCAGGGTTTCCCATGTAATGCTCGAACGGTCGTCGCACATTTCCCGAGATGTATACGGCTTGGACCTCCAGCGCGCCGAAGTCAGTTACTTTGCCAGCGGCATCGTAGGCAACAAGCACCACATCAATGTTTCCAGCGGTGTTGCCATTCTTGTCATTGAGCTGGACTTCCGTCAATGATGTCCATGACGTCCCTTCAGGGAAAAAGAATGCCGCAGCATCCTCCGCTATCAGCCAATCTTGTCGAAATCGTATTGGGCATGTGATCGCAACGCCATTGTCGTGGAACACACTGCAAACCCCCAGCGGGTTGTCTGCCTTGTCCTTAGTGCAGTTTGGGACTTTGTTGTGGAACGGGCACAGCTTCAACCTGCGGTATCGAACTGCCTGCTTCGACATATTGCTGGCAGGGAATCCGAAGACCTCAGCTAGTGGTTGGTTGGGCACTGGCACCGTTCCCCCTTGAGGAAGTGTTTATTGCGCACGACCAATTCTACGACCACGGCGACCTCCACGCAAATGCTAGCTATGAGGCCAGTCTATCCAGGAATACCCATATCTACTTAGCTTCCTTCGGGCGGGTATTGTCTTGAGTCGGGCGGTGTGCTATCCTCTCCCAATATGCGAGTCCCTCCCATGCGGTTGCCATGAATGATGGCCATGTTGGCTGAAGGTGATAAGGGTGCTGCGCTTATTAATTAGTCTTCTATCCTTGCTAGCTGCGACTTTTCCTGTGGGAGTGGCGGCCCATGAAGGCGAACTGCATGTCGCTGAGGGTTTTGTACTCACCCCTCTCACCATCGCCATCTTCGGGGGAGCGATGGGTGGCCTTTTCCTGACAGGCTTCTTACTCTGGGTCTGGGCATCGCGGTCTGTAAAGAGAAAAGAGGAACAGAGACGGCGCCTTCAGTCCACTGGCTCCAACCCAATGACAGCCGAAAGCGATGACATAAGACAGGAGGGATGATTGTTATCTTCCCCTGCTAAGGGTGGACTGATCCTGGTACTGTTGCTATCTCTGGCCGGATGCGCTAACTGGCAAGAGTTCAGCAAGCGAGTTGAGAACCCATATCCCGGTG
>JAUYGE010000102.1 GCA_030690705.1 Dehalococcoidia bacterium
CCAAATGGTCCACGTCTCCCTGTTGGGCGGATTGCTTGAGAACAATTCTATGAGTCTCTCCGCTTGTCTCACCACCGGGCAGGACTTGCCCAAACAACTCCGGACGGGTGTAGGCAATGCGCTCTGGAACTACTACCAGTGCCGCGACAAGAAGTGGCTTCAGCTTGCTATGTTGCAGACGGACCGACACTGGCACGACTTCTGCCAGGCCCTTGAGCTCGGGGAGATGGAGAAGGACCCCAAGTTCGATAGCCACGCACGGAGATGTGAGAACAACGTCGTCCTGATCTCTATTCTTGATAAGGCCTTTCCTACCAGGACCAGGGAGGAATGGGCCAAACGCTTCGAGGGTAAGAACATAGTCTGGGGGTTAGTGCAGAACTTTCTTGAGGTGACCCAGGACCCGCAGGTGTGGGAGAACAACTACTTCGTGCCATTCGAGCATCCGGCAGCCGGCGACACGAAGATAATGGGGCTTTCAGTACAGCTGAGTAAGACCCCCGGTGAGGTGCGTACCGCAGCACCGGAGTTGGGTCAGCACACCGAAGAGGTTCTGCTGGAGCTGGGATATAGCTGGGACGACATAGCCAGGCTGAAGGACCAGAAGGTCATATTGTGAGTGACATCTGAAGGAGCATACCGATGGATCATAAGAAGGTCGGCTTTATCGGGTTGGGCGACATGGGCAGGCCCATGGCCAGGAACCTCTTGAAGAAGGGCTTCCGCGTTACTGTCTGTGCCCATGTGAACAGGGCTCCCATAGAGGAACTAAAAGCCTTGGGAGCCGCGGAGGTGAAGTCACCCGGGGAAGTGGCAGCCGCCAGCGACGTAGTCCTCAGCGCGGTGCGCGATGAGCCCCAAACTGACCGTGTAATGTATGGCGAGAGCGGGGTTCTGCAAGGAATAAGAAAGGGAGCCACCATCATCATTCACAGCACCATAACCCCTCAGTATTGCCAGAAGCTGGCTGCGGCAGCCAGTGAGAAGGGTGTCAGTGTTCTGGATGCACCGGTTAGCGGCGCCAAGTCTGCTGCCGAAGCGGGCACCCTCACCTTCATGATAGGTGGCGATCAGGCAGTCATGGAGGAGTGCCGCCCTATTTTTGAAGCCATGGGAAAGAATATTTTCCATCTTGGCGAAGTAGGCATGGGTGAGGTGATGAAGCTGGTGAACAACCTGGTGCTCTTCGGCAACATGGCTGTCGCCTCAGAGTCTGTTGGCATGGGGTTGAAAGCGGGCGTCAAGCTGGACCGCATT
>JAUYGE010000078.1 GCA_030690705.1 Dehalococcoidia bacterium
TACCGGCGTCAGGCTCCACACCAGCGAGTAGATGCCCATCACCCGGCCCCTCACCTCCTCGGTCACCATCCACTGAACCACTGTCTGGGCGGTCACCATGTAGACCTGCTGCATGAAGCCCGCCAGAGCCAGGAGCGCCACCGAGCCGGAATACACTCGGGAGAATGAAAAGCCGATCAGCAGCAAGCCATAAGCGGCGGAGGCGCCCAGCAAGAAGACGTGTTTCGACTTGAACCTCGACGAGGCGGCAGTGAAGAGCCCCCCGCACAGCGTCCCCACGCCCATGGCGGTCATCAGGAAGCCGTAGCTGCTGGAGTCCCCCTGGAAGATATCCTTAGCGAAGACCGGCATCAGGAAAATGAAAGACATGCCGAAAAGGCTGTTGACGAAGACCATGCCGATGACGGAGAAGATGGCCGAGTTCCCCCGCACATATTGCACCCCCTCCACCAGAGCCGCCGCTACACTCTGACCGGCCCTCTTTACCGGCCCGGCCAGATGGACCAGGCTCATGGCCACCACCATGGCCAGATGGGCGGCGGCGGCGATGAAGAAGCAGGGGGCCATACCCACGACGGCGATGAGGATGCCGGCCAGCGCCGGGCCGACGACCCGCGACGACTGCCATATCACGGAGTGCATGGCAATGGCGTTCATCAGATGCTTGCGGTCGCCAATGAGATTGGGGATGAGGGCCTGCCTCGATGGCGTGTCAAAGGCAGTCACGGTCCCGAACATCGCGGAGAAGACCACCAGGTGCCACACCTGGATCAGCTTGCCGGCGGTCATGACGGCGAGAGCGAGGATGATAAGGAAGAAGGTAAGATTGGTCGCCCAAATCAGACGCCTCCGGTCCACCCGGTCCGCCAGGACGCCGCCAAACAGGCCGAACACGATGGTGGCCACACCCTGTATGCCGCCAACAAAGCCGAGATAGAGGGTGGAGCCGGTGAGGTCGTACACCAGCCACAGGAGGCTGATCTTGAGTATCTCGGCCCCCATGGTAGCAACCAGCATGCCGCTCCAGTAGATGCGGTAGTTCCGGTACCGGAAAGCGGAGAGGATAGGCATCCTCTCGGTAAGAGCTAAGCGCACGGAGGCCATTCTACCGCAAACAGGGCCACTTGGGAATCCACCGCTAGCCCGGCACCCTCGCCTTTTCCCTGTCCATCGAGGGAGAGGGAATCGCTGAATGGCCCCATTCTGCTATAATCGCTTGGAACCAGCAATTCGCCATTTTGAATACGTAATCTGGGGACAAGTCATGACAGATGAAGAACTCCAAAAGCTCAGCCGCGAAGAACTGCTGAAGGTCATCAAAGTGTTGGGCCGCAACTGGATTACCCTGGACGGCCTGTGGTTCACGGGAGTGGAAGATGAGTTCGGCATGGAGGCGGCCGTCAAACTTGACGAACGGATGTGGTCGAAACAGGCCGGCATTGAGGCCCGCCGGATGCGGGAAGCGCTGGGCATCAGTGAGAAAGGCCCCCCGGGAGTGGCCCGGGCCTACTCCATGCTGACGCCCTGCTGGGCAGACGCCTTCCTCCCGGAGTTCTCCGGTACACCCGACCGCCTGCGGGTGAGGATAAACCACTGCAACGCCCAGGAAGCCAGGGAGAAGCTGGGTCGCCCGAGGTTCCCGTGTAAAGTCGTGGGACTGTCCCACTTCAACAGCATCATCAGAGCGGTGGACCAGGAGGTGGAAGTGAAATGTCTGGTCTGCCCGCCGGACCCCCTGCATGGGAGCTACTGGTGCGAGTGGGAGCTAACGCTCAAACCGTCTTGCCCTTAGACTCCCCGCGGCGCATCCACGGCGGCACATCGTCCCCTTCCCTGACACGGAGGACCGCCTCTCCGCCCCGCAAGAGACCCCGTCCGATGCGGGCCACCGCCACCACGGTCTGACCAAAGGCCACGGGTCCCCCCCCGCTCATGGAACCGTTCTGTGAGGAAGGTACCAACAGGAGCTTCCCGACGCGCCATTCGCCCCGGAACTCATAGGGCAAGTAGGACAGCAATCCCGGAAAGAAGCCGCGGCGGAAACGGCGGCCC
>JAUYGE010000085.1 GCA_030690705.1 Dehalococcoidia bacterium
AGGGGCCAAGGTTCAGCGCTTAGCAATGGCACAGTATTGAGTGTGAACCGTCATTACGGGTGGCTGATTATGGGTAGTTCCGGGCTCTTCTTTGAGAATAAGGAACTGATTGAAGGAGGCAATTATGACCGACTGGGCTCAGGCGGGTATCATCGGGGGGGCGGGCTTCGTCACCGTTCTGGTGGTGCTGTTCGTACTTGCTGTAGTGGTCTGGCTGGTCGGAGTGGCGGTCAGGCGTCTTCAGAGACCTGGCGGGAAGCACGAGGAGTAGCGAGGACCGGCGTGTGCCGTTCTCAGCCGGTGGAGACCGCTTGCGGGACATTAGCTCTGTTCTTTGGAACTGAAGCCGTTGAGTGCCACCCCTGGCGCAGGCTAGAAACAACAGGGAGTATGCGTTGATTGCCGAACCGTCCATTACCTCAAGTGTAGAGTTCCAGATGAGCCTGCTAATGTTTGTGGCACTGGGTGGCTACCTGATTGCGTACCGTATCAACCAATCAGCCGTCGTCGGCATTATCCTCGTGGGGATAATGGTGGGGCCCAGCCTCTTCGGGCTGATCACATACACTGATTTCGTCTCCAGCCTGGCGCACCTGGGTGCCGTTGTCCTCCTCTTCACCATCGGTCTGGAGTTCCAGATCACACA
Source organism: Dehalococcoidia bacterium (assembly GCA_030690705.1). GTDB lineage: Bacteria > Chloroflexota > Dehalococcoidia > JAENJB01 > JAENJB01 > JAENJB01. The sequence continues at coordinate 647 of JAUYGE010000085.1, forward strand.
GATAGCCAAGATTAAATACTTCCTTATCGCTATGGCAGGGATCATCGTCCCGTGGCTTGGTGGTTTCTATCTCGCAAGTGCATTCGGTTTTGATTTCAAGGCTGCGCTCTTCATCGGCACCGCGCTGACGGCAACGAGCATTGCCATCACCGCCAACGTGCTCAGGGAGATGGGCAAATTGCAGACGACGGCAGCGAGGGCGATCATCGGCGCCGCAGTTATCGACGACGTCCTGGCCCTCCTGGCCTTGTCCCTTTCAGAAGGCATCGCCTCAGGGACGCTGTCTCTCTTGCCTATCCTTGCCATGACGGGAAAGGCGGTCGGATTCGTTGTCGTCGGTGCTCTGGTGGGCAAGCTGTTTCTCGGCCGGTTGATAGTGCGGTTGGATACCACCCGCATCGCGAGGAAGTACCCGGAATCCATATTCATCTTCGCTATCATGGTTGCCTTCTTGTACGCCCTGCTGGCGGAGCTTGTCGGGCTGTCAGCCATAGTAGGTTCGTTCCTTGCGGGGGTTGCCTTTGCTGGCATCAAGCTGAAACAGGGGCACATCTTCAAAGAGGGCGCAGAACATCTTCAAATCATATTCGCATCTATCTTCTTCATCTCGCTCGGGGTCCTCATGGACCTTCACGTCATCACCCTGAGCTTATTGGGATTCATAATAGCCCTATCTGCCGTGGCCATAGTGACAAAAGTCATTGGCTGCGGAGTTCTAGCAAGGCTACAGGGGATGAACATTAGGGATTCTTTGATAATTGGTACTGGAATGACACCTCGAGGCGAAGTAGCTATGATTGTGGCTCTCATCGGGCTGAATCAAGGGCTGATATTGCAGGATACGTACGCCGCCCTGATACTGATGAGTCTGCTGACAACGGTCATACCGCCGCTAATACTGAGAAATTGGCTGTTCAAACGCTAGTGAGGGCAGTGCTTACTCTGTCAATATTCTGTTGTTCCTCCTGCTCCGATTTGACAGTCGGCTGGTGATTGCATAAGCTGGCTTTGACCATGGACAGTACCCTCGGCAAAGTAGTCCTCTTCGGCTCCGGGGAGACCGCACCCAGCGGGCGGCTGATTCATGAGCGGCTGTTTTCTCAGCTCAGGCCACCTGTACGCGTAGCTGTCCTGGAGACTCCAGCTGGCTTCCAACCCAATAGCGAACTGGTCGCGCAGGAGGTGGCGGAGTTCATAAGGTCCAGTTTGCAGAACTATTCGCCGCTAGTGTCCGTTATCCCGGCTCGCAGCAAGTCGCCTCCCTTCAGCACCGACGACCCCGAAATACTGTCCCCCATGCTGGAGGCGAACTACATCTTCCTGGGGCCCGGAAGTCCTACCTACGCGGTTAGTCACCTTAACGGCACCCTCGCGTGGTGCTATCTGGTAGGCCGGCACCGGAGAGGCGCGACTGTTTCTATGGCCAGCGCGGCAGCTATCGCTGTGAGCGCCAGGGCGCTGCCAGTCTATGAAATATTCAAGGCCGGGCACGATCTCCACTGGGTCGATGGCCTGGATTTCTTCGGGCCTTTCGGCCTGGAGCTTGCCATCGTGACCCACTGGGATAACCGGGAGGGTGGGGCGAAGCTCGATACGAGCCACTGCTATATGGGGCAGGCCCGCTGGGAGGCGCTTTATAAGATGCTGCCGTCCACCACCTCGGTTTTGGGCATTGACGAGCATACCGGGCTGGTGTTCGATTTCCAGTCGGGGCAGGCTTCGGTCACAGGGAAAGGAAGCGTGACTGTTATCTCCTCAGGTTCCGCGTTAGTCTACCCGGACGGCGCCGTCTTTCCTCTGGACAAGCTGGGAGTTTATCACTCCCCTCCTCCTGAAGCTGAATGCTACGGTGCACCGGTGGAGACCGTCGTTCCCACTGAGGGTGAGGCGGCACTGCCGGAAGAAGTGGCTGAGCTACTTCGGAAAAGGGATGAGGCCAGACGGCAAGAGAGGTGGGCCGAGGCTGACCTGATGCGTCAAAGACTGGCTGATCTGGGGTACGGAATCGAGGACACCAGGCAGGGCCAGCGCCTCCGCTATAAGGGCAGTTCCAGGCGGTAGAAGGCCTCGGCCAGGGCGATACCCTTCTCTCCTCCCAGGTCGGCTGCCCGCTGCCGAATCCTGGCCTCCACGGCGCTCGCATCGGAGCCAACCTGGCTCCGGTGGCAAAGGAGGGCATTGAGTTTTTGCTCGAAGGTATCCCTTATGTCAACGTGGAGATTGGGTGTCTCAGATCTCCAGAGGTACACTTCCCTCACTTTGTGCGGTTCAAGCCCGCTGGCGGCATGCTCCGGATAGGAGAGCCTGTCCCTGGCGTACGGGAAGACGGCGTCGAGGGCTACCATGCCGCCGATGCGGTGGTCGCGGTGGCTGAGATATCTTCGGTACGGGTCTGGAGCGGCGACAATTCCCGGCCTGAAGAGCCGGATGAGGCGGACCAGCTTTCCCCGAAACTCGGGCGTGTCCTCCAGTCCGCCGTCAGGGTAGTCCAGAAACACTACCCTTTTTATGCTGAGTACTTTGGCGGCTGCCTCTTGCTCCTCATGCCTGGTCGCGGCCAATTTCGTCGAGGTCATTTTAGGGTCGTTGCTTCCTTTGTCCCCGTTGGTGCATACGACCAGATAGATATCGCGCCCCTCGCCTCGCCACTTGGCGATGGTGCCTGCGGCGCCGAACTCGGCGTCATCCGGATGCGGACTAACTACCAGAATGCTGTCTATCATCAACTAGCCTCTCATACTCCGACACCAGGCGGTCTGATACGGACTTCCAGCTCATCTCCGTCACTGAATGCCGTATCCGGGCTGCCATATTCTCCAGGAAAACCGTGTCCCGGAGGGTCTTGCTCAAGATAGCCGCCAGGGCCTCCGGCGAGCGTTCTTCCAAAACTATGGTCCCTTCATTGCCGGCGAGTTCGGCCATGACGCCGACCCTGCAGGCGATGACCGGTATGCCGCAGGCCATGGCCTCCAGAGTTGCCAGCCCAAAGGTCTCGTAGCAAGAAGGCAGGACACAGACATCGGCGGCGCTATAGTAGATGGGCATCCGGCGGTGCTCCACCGCATCCTGGAAGCGAATGTTCTCACTTATGCCCAGTTCGTGGCAGCGCTGGCCGAGCCGCTCCTTTTCTTCGCCGTCCTGGTCCCCGCCGCCAAGTATCAAGACTGTGAGACCATCTCTGTCTTTCATCAAGGCCACTGCGTCCAGCAACAGGTCGAGACCCTTCTCAGGTTCCAGCCGTCCGACATAGAGGATGATCCGGCTCGCGTTCAGTCCCAGGGCTGAGCGTGCCCAGTCCTTGGGGTGGGGCTGGAACATCTCCATGTCCACACCGCAGGGGATGACGGCTATCCTGGCCGGGGCCGCGTCGTAAAGCTCCACGAGGTCTCGTTCTTCCCTCTTTGTGGCTGCCACTATGAGGTCGGCGGTGCTCAGGATTTCCCTTTCGCTTTCTGAGCGGAGCTCCGTCTCGAACTCGCTTCCGAGGGCGCGATTCTTGGCCCGGGCGGAGGTGTGGAGCATAGTAATGTGAGGTACCTTCCACCACCCTGCCAGTACCTGTCCGGCCAGACCAGAGAGCCAGTAATGGCTATGGACCAGGTCGTATTGCAGGCCTGCCTCTCTGCCAAAGGTGTGCGCCGCGCAGGCTAGGTCCGACAGATAAGGGTACAAGCCCAGCTTCCCGCCTGGCTGCGGCGCCTCTGAGGGCAGGTGTATGAGCCGGACGTTCTCCCCCAGTTCCATGGCTGCGGGTCCTTCCGGCTCCTGGTGGCTCGTGAAGACATCCACTGCGATGCCCTTTTGCCCCAGATGCCTGGACACCTGCTTGACGTAGATGCTCATTCCCCCCGTATCCCGCGTACCAGGTCTGCCCAGCGGACAACTGTGGAGGCTGAGCAAAGCTACCCGTACTCTGCGTTGGGTGGTCATCCCCCAAACCCCCGCGGTTCACTCCCGCCCGTCAGACTGGCCAGAACACACCTGTAGACCTCTACCGGCTGCCCGCCCAGGTGCGCTTTGTAGTTCTCGGCGCCCCGCAGGAGATCAAACCTCCTCCTCCCCATCTCTATAGCTGCGCGGATGCTCCACGCCTTGGCGATCAGGCCGACACTGAGGTCGCTGTAGAGAGGGTCGAAGCCGCTGTTGTACAGGGACATCACATCCTTGTAGTCGAAGCACAGCGTCCCGGCCACCCGTTTCCCGTCGAGCTCCAGGAAGTACAACTTGAGCCATCCTTTGTCCCAGAGTTCTCTCATCATCTCCCGGAAGAAAGTCTCCCGCGCCGGTGTGAGAAAAGCCGCTTTGTCGGCTTGCTGGCGGAACAGATGCAGGAAGTCTTCGGTATCGTGGCTGGTGGAGAATGCCGCCTTCCCGGCGCTGGCCAGCCGGCGCATCTTACGGCGCAGTTCGTGGCGGTGCTTGGCGGGCAGAACATTCAGATAGCTCTCCCATGAGTCCGGCAGATCGAGCATATAGGAGACGTCAAGCGGTTCAGTATGTATTGAGTACCCTGCCTGGCCGGCCAGCGTGCCGAGCAGGGTCACTGAGGGCGAACCTGCCAGCAGGGGTTGGAGGTCCAGGTTCCATCCGTGCTGGCGGGCAAAGCCCAGGGCCGCCCGAAGGATGCTCTCCTCGTCGCCCGGGGCCGACACAATGTCCAGATAGTCACACACCTCCTTGTCTCCCAGCAAGGTCAGGCAATCCCCGCGCCTCACCAGGGGGGCGATGCCCGCGAGCCGGTTCTCCCTGCGTAAGGCAAGAAGGTGTAGCTCACCGCTGCCCAGGCAATTCCACCAGGTCCGGCCCCACAAAGCGGTAGAGAACACGTGGCTCGTCTTCCGGCTCTCCAGGAGCGAATTCCAATCCCTCTCCAGGGAGTCGAAGTCCTCGCCGTGATCTTCAATCAAGTCTGTCACAAGGAAGACTGCCTTTTTTGTCATCGATGAGGTTTAAGAGGCTGCACCGTCAGTTCTTCAAGCAGTTCCTCAAATTGCTGCGGGTCGAGCCCCTGCTTCACTAATGGCGATGTCCTGAGCGCTCCCAGTTGTTCCTCGTACACGGGCCTGTCATTGCGGTAGACGACGCCTAAGGGTATTCGCTCGCCCCACTCCAGCGCCTTGGAGAAGGCAGCTACCCGGTTGGTTGGGTCGTAGTCCTTCTCCAGTTTGTACACCCTCTTCTGGTACCACTCATATGTGTTCACGTGGTTGAATGAAACGCACGGTTGGAGCACCTCGATGAAGGCAAAACCCTTGTGCTGTATGCCCAGTTGGATGATGTTGGCGAGGTGATCGATATCAGCCGAGAAGCTGCGCGCCACGAAGCTGCAGTCGCAGGCCACTGCCAGGGCGAGCGGGCGCAGCGGCGCCCACGCTCCTTCGGGAGTCGTTTTCGTCACGAAGCCCGGGTCGCTGGTCGGCGAGGCCTGTCCTTTTGTCAGCGCATAGACCTGGTTGTTGTGCACCATGTAGGTGAAATTCACGTTTCGCGTCATAGCATTGATGAAATGGTTTCCGCCCTCGCCGTAGCCGTCTCCGTCGCCTCCGACGGCGATAACGGTCAGCTCGTGGTTGGCGATCTTGGCCGCGGTGGCCACCGGAAGCGTCCTGCCGTGCAGCCCGTTGAAGACGTGGGAGTGAAGGTAGTGCGGGAACTTGCCGGCCTGTCCGATGCCCGAGACCATCAGCACCTGGTGCGGCTCGAGACCGAGAGCGACAAGGGCGCGCCGCATGGCTGTCAGGATGCCGAAGTTGCCGCAGCCCGGGCACCACTGTATCTCCATGGCCGGGCCGTAGTCAGTCAAGCTTGCCATGTTTATGCCGCCTCCTTGCTTAGCTGGGTTGCTATCTGCTTGGGAGAGAACGGGCGGCCATCGAACTTGAGAATACCGCCGCTGGCTAGAATTCCCGTCTCTGCCCTTATGAGGCGTCTCAGTTGGCCCGTGGCATTGTTTTCAATTACCACACTTCTCTTCGTTGAGGATAGAGCAGAGGTGACCGCCTGGGCCGGAAAGGGCCAGATTTCATTGAACTGCATTACGTTGACGCGGAGTCCTTCCTTCTCCACCATCTGCGCCGCTTCGTTGATTGCCCCGAAGGAGCTACCCCAGCCCACCAGAGTCATCTCAGCATCCGGCTTCAGGTAGAGGCGAGGTTTTGCGAATTCGCTGTTGAGACCATCGCTCTTCTTGAGGCGTTTGAGCATCATCCGGTTTCTCATGACGGCGTCGTCAATGGTGTGGCCGGTCTCGTCGTGCTCATCGGAATCGGTCACCACCAGAGCTTTCCCTCGCATCGGCATCAGCCTGGGGGAGATTCCCGACTCCGTGAACTGGTGCCTCTTGTATCCGTTCAGTCTGCTGGCTTCCTCATCCGATATCAGTTGCCCGCGGTCAATCTTCACCTGACTCAAATCGAATTTCTTCACTGTCTGGTACGAGGTGGCCAGGTACTCGTCGGTAAGAATGACCACGGGTATCTGGTACTTCTCCGCCAGGTTGAAGGCCCTTACCGCTGTATGGAAGGCATCCTCGATGGTACACGGAGCGAGCACCGCTCTGGGAAACTCGCCGGAGCCGCCGTAGATAGCGAAGCCGAGCTCCCCCTGTTCCGTTCGTGTCGGCAGTCCAACGGCAGGGCCCGACCGTTGCCCAAGGACGATGACCACCGGAGTTTCAGTCATCCCGGCCAGACCATAACCCTCCGTCATGAGCGCAAAGCCGTCGCCCGAGGTGGCGGTCATGGCCCGGACGCCCGCAAAGCCGGCCCCTACAGCCATGTTGATGGCCGCGATTTCATCCTCGGGCTGGATCACCACGATATTGAATTTCCGCCCCTTATCGGCCATGTACTCTATGATGGAGGTGGTCGGGGTCATGGGATAGCCGGCCATGAACTTGCAGCCGGCCGCCATGGCTCCCAGTGCCAGGGATTCGTTGCCGTTCAGAAGCATCATGTCGGTGGCCTGATTGAGGGCTTTGATTCGGGGACGCACCAGGCCCGGAGACTGCTGCCGCGCATGGTCGTAGCCGGCCCTGGCCGCTTTCACATTGCCATCGATGATGTCCTTGCCAAGATGGGCAAAGTGCTCCTTGAGTGTCTGCTCCAGCAGTGCGAATTCGTATCCACCCACGGCAATAGCGGCTCCGATAGCTACCGAATTGGCCATCAGCTTGTTCGATGTCTTCTCCTGGGATAGTCTTTCCAGAGGAATCCCCAGCAAGTTCGCTTTTTTGCCCTCAGCCCGCACCTTGTCCTGGTCGAAGATGATGACGCCCTGCTCCCTTATCTCACTGTGATGGAACTCGATAGTGTTCTGGTCGATGGCGATCAGAATGTCCATCTCCTCGGTCAGAGCCTGTACTTCACTATCGCTGGCTCTCACCCGGTAGAAGTTGTGGCCGCCCCTTATCCGGGACTCGTAGTCCTGGTCCGCAAAGACGAACAGGCCTGCTCGCGATAAGGTCTTTGCCAGGATGAATCCGATCGTCTGCACCCCCTGCCCCGCCTCCCCCCCGACCATCAGGTTGATTTCCGCAGGCATCTCAACACCTCCGACACAAGAGTGTGGTAGGAAAAGGTCTCCGCAAGGCCGAACATCATTATATTTGGCAAGTATTGTAAAGTCGTAAAATCCTTCTACTTTGCCGTACTGGCCAGGGGGTAGCCCTGTCTCTTCCATTCAATCATCCCGCCAGTGAGGTTCCAGACGTTCGTGAAGCCCAGCCTCACCAATGTCTTCGAGGCGGCAGTGCTCATCGAACCGGAACGGCAGTACAGGACAATCCTGGCGCCTTTGTCGGCGGGAAGTCTGGTGATGTTCTGCTCCATCTGGTTGTACGGCACGAAGAGATCTGTGCCTGTTATTTCTCCCTCATAGGGTATGTGCACATTGACCAGAGTGAAGTCCTTCTTCTCCAGCATCTCCCTCAGTTTTGCCGGGGCTATGTCGCGATAGGACCCGCCGTCCACTCTGACCTCCTGGCCCGGTGGGGCGCCTGCGTCTGCCTGCCCGCAGGCGGTCGACATGGCTATTGCCAGTATCGTCACTAGAAGCAAAAACGCGGTCTTCACGCTTGGAGACCTGCTGTGTAGAGCATTTGTCTTGATATTTTACCAGATATGGGTGAGTTCTGCGAAAGACTATCATTATTTCTTTTAACGAAGAAGGCCACCCGGGGCAGGTGCCCGAGGTGGCCTTCGGTTCAGGTACGCAGATTAGCTGATGACGCAGCTACTCTCTATGGGCGCTCCGTTAAGCCGGTTCACGCCGGACGTGGTAGTGAGGCGTGGTGCGTTGTCGGAGTTCCTTGATCCAATCCTGCACCTGCTCGCTGGTCCTGTACTTGGACATATCGAACTTGTCATAGTGAATAATCTCGGTCAGCGGCCGGCGATAGGGTGGCGGTGAGTCATAGTCCGGATAGCCTATTGGCACAACTACATAGATGCGGTAGATGTCCGGGATACCGAGGAGTTGCTTCATTTTCGTTTCAGCGGTTCGGAAGGTGGTGACCCACTGGCCCTGCAGTCCCAGGGCGCAGGCCGCCAGGGTGATGATCTGGGTGCAGTTGCCGATGTTCATGTGGAAATGGTCCCACTCTCCGGACAGGTAGTTGGCGCAAAGGACAGTGGCCTGAAAGGTGCGCGGGTCGCCGAGCACGATAATCGTCGCAGGAGCGATCTTGATGCCAATATGGCCCCCATATGCGCCACGGGTCGAGCCGAGGTGTCGCATCTCCGGGACGCGGCTCATCTCAATGGGCGTCCCGAACTCCGTCCGTTCTTCGGCCAGAATCTGTGCCAGCTTGGACCTCAACTGGGCATTCTTCACGACCACGAACTCCCAGGACTGTCCGTTGGCGCCGGACTGAGCGTAGCGGGCGGCATCCAGAATCTTCTCTATGTGACCATCGGGAATGGGGTCTGGTTTGTAGCGGCGGATGTTCCTTCTTGTCTCGACCACCTCGAAGAACGATTTGTCTGCCATGTTCTGTGTAAACCTCCCTTTCGCCATATTCTTGAACCATTGCTGCTCATCTAGGGTGTCATCCTGAGGCCATCCGCCGTAGGCGGAGGCCGAAGAGCCTGTCCTGAGCTTGCCGAAGGAATCCGTACCTCCTGTCCCGGTAAGGCGTGAGGGTTACGGATTCTTCGCCTGATGCTTCGCTCAGGCTCAGAATGACATTTTCACAACTATGACAGAGGAGATCGCCACCAACCGCACCTCGCCGATTATGGGGCACTCTAAGATGGCTGTCAAGGAGGCCTGGCGGCCCCCAATCGACAAAGTCGCCGTGTGACGCGCATGATTATGTAATATACATAGACCTCCTCAGGGCTTCTCCGGTACCCTCCCGAAGCCATGAACAAGTGGAAAACGGGGGAAGCCGAACACTTCCCGGCTCCGCAGGAACCCGATGTAGATGATTACTACCCCCAGCAGTTCAAGGATGTAGAATGCGGTAAGAGAGTTCCAAAACCTCATCACAGTCCCGCCGAAGGCCGGCAGTATGGCCCCAACGGCGATGAGTATGTTCGACGCTACTCGGTGGGGCATGATTTTCTTTCTCCAGAACGCCCAGGCGCTATACAGGGCGCCTCCCACCAGGGCTAACGTACCAAAGCTGTTGAAGAAGGGGGTCATCAATCTCACGCCTCTCGGCATTGCTTTGCCTGACAGGCCCTGCAAGCCGCCTAGGTCGATGCTGGCGGAGAACACCTTGAAGACCGCGTAGGCGGATGCCACCAGCAGAACGGCCATGATGATGTTGGCCACTCGTCTCCGGGCGAGCAAATAGAGAGTACCCATTCCCAGGTAGGCGGCTACAAAGACCGCACCGACCAGGTACCAAAGTCTGTAGACCGTCTCGCCGAGCCCCCAGGCGCCTGTCCAGAACTCGGCCCCGGTACTCAGGAAATACATGAACAGACCTATCGCCCACACGAGCTGGTGGGGTTTTCTGCGGGCGAAGTACTGGTCGAGGACGGTTATCGCAAAGGCCAGGCTGACGATGCTTGAAACCAGGGGTAGGACTGCAATGTTCATCACTGATCTCCTGTGTACATCGGTCTGGTCAACCTGCGAACCTCTTGACCAGGTCTCTCGTTCCCACTACATTCAGTTTCTCGAAGAGCAGCGAGAACCGGCTTTCGAGTTGCGCCATTATCTTCCTCAGATTGTCTTCAGGCAGACTCCACATCTCCAGTTTGAAGTCACCGAATGCCTTCTTGCGGGTGCTGTAGATGAACTGCTGGTCGGTCTCCTGCGGCTTTCTCTCAGCGCCGTACTTCTCGAGAAGATGCCGATGGATTCGATTCGACAGCTCTCCGGGGAAATACGGGCTGTCATAGATGATGTTCTGGAATCCTGTAGCCAGATGGACTTCTACTGCGCCGACTCTCGGGAAATGGCCGAAGGCCTCCTCCGGAAGCGTGGAGGCGCCGTGTTGCACCGCACCGCACATGCCGTATTCCTCGCGGGCTACCCGGGACAGCTTCTCCAGCGTCTCAAAATCGATTTCAACATCCGCAATCGAGCCATCGGGCAGGACCACTCCGCCGTGAGTCGTCCCGGTCTGGACGCTGATTTTGGAAATGCCTTTGACGTCCGAGCCCAGCAGGCCGAGATACCCGGAAGCGAAGGCCCGGAGGTCTTCCACCGTGCTGTTTCTCTTCCCCACCTCACCGATCTCCCCGCCGACGGAGATGACTACTGCCACGGGCTGGATGGAGCGTATGAACCGGGTCATCTCGGCTGTCACCCGGCAGTTCTTCTCCTGCTGCGCAGGCAGGCTCTTCTTCTCCAAATCCACGATAGTGGACGCATCTATGTCTATGTTGAAGAATCCGGCGTCGACTGCCTCCCGAATCAAGCTCCGCATGGCCTCCAGTTCCTTCTCCGGCTCGGAGGCATACTTGCTGCGGTTCACCTGAAAGTGGTCACCCTGGAGGAATACCGGCCCTTTGAAGCCTTCCCTGATGGCGGCAGCCAGGACGCAGGCTGCATACTCCGCGGGCCTTTGAGCGGTATAGCCTATCTCGGAGCGGGCGATCTCGAAGATGAAAGCACCGACATTACCTTTGAGGGCGGACCTGAAGACCGCTCTCGCTACCTCATAGGTGATTCCACGGATGTTGATAGCCGGGACGGTAATGCCGCTGTAGAGGCCCTTGCCCCCGGCTTCATACAGACTCTGGATACTCGCCAGACGGATGGCCTGGCTGGAAGCCAACTCCCGAATAGTCTGCCGGTGCTTTCCTTTGACCCCTTCGTCCCTGGCGAAGACAGCCTCTTTCACCAGGCTGTCGATTTCATCATGGGAGACTGAGACTGTTGGCATATTGCTCCTTCCCGCTACGGGGCCAGGATCCTCCGGCGCCCGTTGTATCTATCCACATCGTACTGAGTCTCAACATCCACCAATCGTGGCTTTCCGGTGACCTCGCTGATGGGAACGGCGGTGAAGCCACCGTTTCTGTAGCTCACCATTCTGCCGAAGTCCCTCTTCTTCACCAGGTCTACGGCGGCGATGCCCAGGTATCTGCCCATCCTCCGGTCGTAAGCACACGGAGCGCCCCCGCGCTGCAAGTGGCTGAGGACCACACTGCGCGTTTCCAGCCCGGTGCCCTCCTGGATCTCCGTGGCCAGCGCCTCTCCAATCCCGCCGAGGGTCTCGTGGCCGAAGCTGTCCACGCCTTTCCGGATTGCCCATTGGGCACCCCCGACGGGCTTAGCTCCCTCTGCCACGACGATGATTTCGTACCTGTTCCCTGCCCTTCTGCCCGCGAGTAGCAGCTCGTTCACTCTTTGGACCGAGAAGTCATACTCCGGGATCAGGATGATATAGGCGCCGCTGGATTCTCCACCTTCCAGAGCCAGCCACCCAGCATTCCTCCCCATGGTCTCAACCACGAATATCCTCTTATGGGAACCCGCGGTAGTCCTGAGCCTGTCAACTTCCTCGGTTATTACGTTCAGAGCGGTCTCGAATCCCAGGGTATACTCAGTTCCGGGGAGGTCCTTGTCGATGGTCTTGGGGATGCCCACTACGTTCACCCCATCATTCGATAGTTTGGAGGCTACCCCAAGGGTATCCTCCCCACCAAGGGCTATCACCACTTCCAGACCCAGCTTCTCAATATTGCTCAATACCGTCCTGGACAGGTCATTCTTCGGATCATAGGGATTAGTCCGTGAAGTTCCAAGCATCGTCCCGCCGTGTCTATCCCATGTCCTCACCAGTTCCTGACTTAAGGGTACGACATACTCCTTGAAGTCCGGGCCTGCAGGGTCGCCAAGGATTAGCCCTTTCCAACCCTCACGGATGCCGATGACCTCGTATTGGGTGTCTCCCTCTCGCTGCAGTCGCTCGTCCAGCGCGGTTTTGACGACCCACTTCATGGCCGGGTTCAGTCCGGCGCAGTCTCCACCGCCGGTGAGGATGCCTATTCTGACTTTTTTCATGGTTCTTGTTGCATTATATCGGGGAACAGGGCAACTGCGCTTGATTGTACTCTTTCGGAGATTCGTGAATCAATATCCGTACATTGTTGCCATTGCTGCGGGTGTCTACGGCAAGAAAAGGGTCACGAGGCGAGCGAAGACGGATGGCATAGCATACAACACAACCATGGCGATGAGCGGTGTGAGGTCAAGCCCCCCGAACGGAGGGATGGCCCTTCTTAACGGTGAGAGGACCGGGTCGGTGAGGTCATCGAGCAGCGTAATTGCCAGGCTGTAGCGATTGACCATGAACCACGACAATATCGCCCGCACCAGAACGGCCAGGGCCAGAATACGGCAGAGGTAGGTGATAAAACCCAAGAGCCAGAGAACCACGGACGGACTGAAGTTCGTGCCGGCCGCTGCCAGGAATACGGCAACCGCCGCCAGTCCAATCCATACCCACGACCGCCGGCTGATGGGACT
>JAUYGE010000095.1 GCA_030690705.1 Dehalococcoidia bacterium
GAGTATTCAGGAGGTATCACCAGGGCTACCCTGGCCTTGCCCGATTCGATACGTTCGGTAATATCAGCATAGTCAGTGGCATAGAAGTTAACGGAGAAGAACTCCGTCTGGCGGAAGCTCTCAATGAGTTCGCGGCTCTCCACAGTATTGCTCGCGTCCCAGATCACCATCGGAACATTTTTGATATCGGTGCTCAGAGCGTAGCCAAAGAGGCCCATCTCAATTATGGGTATGACCATGATCATTGCCATTGTACGCCGGTCACGTCTGAGCTGGATAAATTCCTTTAGAATGATGCTGATAATACGTTGCCACATGGTCAGGTTCCTTTCATGCCTTCGGGCCAGTTGGAGATATCGCTTGTCCTTCGTGCTCTTCGACCAGCGAGATAAACACGTCCTCCATCGCAAAAGGTATGCGGCTGACACTGTAGACGGAAACGTTGCCGCTTTCTAACAGCCCCTTGATTTCTGGAGACGCAGTTGTGGCATCGTCAACCGTGACGTGGATGGTGCTGCCGAATAAGCTCACCTGGCGATAGCGAGCATCCGCGGAGAGCAGTTGCAGTGCTCGGGCATAGTCCGAACTGACGACTTCGGCCAGTTGGCCTTTCACGCGCTCTGTTTTTAGTTGCAGTGGGCTCCCCAGGGCGACCAGTTTCCCCCGGTACATCAGGCCCAGCCGGTGACAGTGCTCTGCCTCATCCATGTAGTGAGTAGTGATGAACATCGTCGTGCCTTTGAAGGCCAGTTCCTGTATCAGTTCCCAGAAAGAGCGACGGGAAAGCGGGTCAACCCCGGCGGTTGGTTCATCCAGGAAGATAACCTCCGGACCATGGATAATGGTGCAGCCCAGCGCCAACCGCTGTTTCCAGCCTCCCGACAACTCGAGGGGCATTAGTTTCTCCTTGCCCCGGAGTCCGGCCATGTCCAGGACCCATTTTTTCCTTTCCTCCAATTGTGATGCAGAGAGTCCATAGAGACCGCCGTAGAGGTTCATATTCTCCTCCACGGTAAGGTCTGTAAAGAGGGAAAACTTCTGCGACATGTAGCCCATCTTTGAGTGTACTACTCCGGCTTCCCTCGCCATGTCCTGGCCCAGCACCAGGGCGCTCCCTGAGGTCGGCGCTAGGAGCCCGGTGATCATGCGTATGGTGGTGGTCTTTCCCGAGCCGTTGGGCCCCAGGAGGCCGAAGATCTCACCCCGCCTCACCTCGAAGCTCACCCGATCAACCGCGGCGAAGTCGCCGAACCTTCGCGTCAGTTCCGAGACCCTGACGGTGACCGCACTCCGGCCATGTTCTTGTGCCGGTGCGCCTGTGAAGTCTTTATGCGGACCCGGGCTGGCGGTTTTCGTTTCAGGTCCGGCGAGGCGAATCACGAAGGCGTCCTCCAGGCTGGGAAGCACGGGCCTTACGCTCTCTATGGTCACACCTTCCCGCTCAAGCAATTTCTCGACTTCCGGGCGGCGTTTTCCGGCGTCATCCACCACAACGTGGATGGTGTCGCCGAATAAATGGGGAACACCGCAGAAGGGCGCTTGCCCCAGGGTTGCTACTGCCCTGGGAACCGGACTGGCTCTGATTTCCAGAATTTCGCCAGCCATTTTGGTTTTCAGGCGCTGGGGCGTATCACAGGCGATGACCTGGCCCTGATGCATGAAGGCGACTCTATTGAACCTTTCCGCTTCGTCGAGATACGGGGTTGACACCAGCACAGTGATGCCCCGTGACAGAAAGCCGGTGATTATCTTCCAGAAATCGCGCCGTGAAACCGGGTCGATTCCGGTAGTGGGCTCATCAAGAAAAATGACTTCCGGCTCGTGAATCAGACTGCAGGCGAGCGCCAGCTTCTTCTGCATGCCCCCGGACAGGTGCTCGGCCTGTCGTCTTCGAAACGGTTCCAGGCGGCAGAAACTCAGGAGTTCTTTCTTGCGCTGCTCAATCGCGTCCCGCGGGATGTTGCGCAGCCGGGCGAAGAAGTCCAGGTTTTCTTCCACCGTTAGCGTGGGGTAAAGATTGAACCGTTCTGACATGTAGCCGATTCTTTCCCTAATGCTGGCTGCCTGTTCCACGGTGTCCATGCCGAGAATGCTCGCCTTGCCGGCGGAGGGCAGACTCAGAGTGCAGAGCATCTGAATAGTGGTGGTCTTACCCGCGCCATCGGCGCCCACCAGCCCGAATATCTCTCCCCGTTCAACTCTCAGGTCCAGACCGCTCACGGCGTGAACCTTGCCGTATCTCTTTTGGAGACCGCTGGTCTCGATGGCCGGGATATTTGTGGGCGTCAACCCCCTTATCCTCCAGAACTGGTTATGATTCGCGCATCGGCGGGCATGCCTGGCTTCAGCTTCTGGTCCGGGTTAGCGAGGGTGATTTTGACTGCAAAGACCGTTTTTTCTCGCTCCTCTTTCAACTGCACGTTCCTCGGTGTGAACAGCGCCTGAGGGGCAATATGTACCACTGCGCCTGAGAAGCTGGCGCCGGGATACGAGTCCACGGAGACAATCACCTTCTGCCCGAGTCTTACCAGTCCGATCTTGCTTTCGGGGACGTAGCCAGTGAGGGTTACCTGGTCCAGTTCGGTGATGGTCAGGATAGGGGCGCCGGCCTTAGCTATTTCCCCGACTTCAGCATGCCGGGCGGACACCACTCCCGAGATGGGCGAGGAAGTGGAGAGTTTGCTGATCTGGATGTCGATGACCTCCAGCGACGCCCTGACCTGTTCGACCTGTCCTTCGGCCGCTTTCACCGCAGCTGCTGCTATCTGATAGGCGGAGTCGGCCTGGTCTACTGCCGCCTTTATCGTCTGAGGGTTATCCCTGATCGCCAGCAAGGCGTCGAGTTTTGCCTGAGCGAGATCGCGCTGAAGTACCGACTGCTTCTTCACAATGTCCCCTTCGGTCCCCGCTGCGAATTCCTGCCCTAATCTGAGCTGCATAACCAGTTGAGCCAGGTCCATCTCACCCCGAGCGGCAACAATCCTACCCTCCAGTTCCAGCGGACTGGCCTGCAGGTCAAGGGCATTCTGCCGGGCCCTCCTGGCGCCTTCCTGAGATGCGACGGCCTGCTCCAACGAGTACCTGGGCCAGCCGGACGCTTGCCTCCGCTTGCCGTTTCTGTGCCCTGAGGAGGGAGTCGTCCAGCTTGACCAGCGTTGCGCCGGCTTTTACACTGTCGCCCTCCCCGGCGGCTATTTCCACAATGCGTCCACCAGCCTCAAAGGCGATGGCGACGTCCCTGGCCTCGACGAATCCCGAGGTGAGAATGTCGGTGGATACCTCCCTGGAAGCGGAGCTAATGAACCACCATATGCCGGTTGACACAAGCGCTACCGCAACAGCGAGGATTGTTGCCAATCTGATTCGTTTCATACTGTCCTCTTTCATCGGATTCCTTCGAGAATGTCATCCTGAGGCCATCCCGATGTATCGGGAGGCCGAAGGATCCACCCTCGGCCCCACAACCGGGGCGGATTCCCTTCGGCAAGCTCAGGGCAGGCTTTCGTTCTGCTTTGCGAACTCAGAATGACAGAAAAGACGGTTTTCATTCTTCGTCTTAATGTACAGCGTCGTAGAATCAGTAGTCAATAAGAGAGATGTAAGTGATTGAACGATTTATCAAGTTGGGGGTCCGGCCTGTCGGCCTGGCAGATGAGCTGGGGACGATCGAATATGCGCGAAGGTGGTGAAGATAGCTGGAGGAAGGAGAAACCAGCCTTTTTCTTGTAGCAACGATGAGATGGGGAGTCCGCTGCAATCACAGGCAATCTGCCTGGACTGCTTCCCGCACCGCCGGTCTTCCGCGTGGTCGCCTGTGGGTGGAGGATGTGGCCGGATTGCAGTTGTGTGGGCCGGCTATTCGTAATCGAGCCTCACTTTTTAGCTTGCTCTTTGGCTTCCCTTTTCCGTCGCTCTTCAGCCTCTTTGGCTTTCCTCGCCTCTTCGGCTTTGTTGACGGCTTTGACTACAAGTTCCTCAAAGGACTTTCTTGCTGCCTCAATGGACTGTTTCACCTCTTTGCCGGCTTCTTCGGCCCGGCTGGCGGCCTGCAGGGCGGCAGCCTGCAGCGTCGCGGCGGCTTGAGAGGTCTCTCTTACGGCAGCTTCAGCGGCTTCTCTGGCCTCTCTGGCGGCTTGTTCAGCAGCCTGCTGCGCCGACTTGCTGGCCTGCTGGGCAGTGGCTATGGCCTGGTCCGCCGCGCTTCTGGCTATGGAGATGGAGTCACTTGCCAGCCTGCTTTCGTTTTCAGCCCGGGCCGCAGCTTCCTCGTAAGCCAGCCTGGCAGCTTCTGCCGTAGCTTTGGCCTGTTTGCCCATTTCTTCGACTCTACTGACCGCCTTGTCGAAATCCGCGGCCGCTCTGATGGTAGTCGCCGCAGCCTGACTGGCCTCCTTTATGGCGGCGTCGGCGGCTTCCCTCGCTGCTCTGGTTGACTGTTCAGCAGCCATCTGTGCCGACTTGCTGGCCTCCTCAGCGGTAAGTATGGCCTGGTCTGCCGCGCTTCTGGCTGCGGAGGTGGCGTCACTTGCCACCCTGTTTACGTTTTCAGCCCTGGCTACGGCTTCATCGTAAGCGGTCCTGGCGGCCTCTGCGGCGGACTTGACCTGCCTGCCCGTTTCTTCAACCATGCTTATGGCCTTGTCGAAATCCGCCTTGGACGTCTGGGAGGCTCTCTGCGTCCACTCGCTGACTTCCTCAGCGCGGCTCATTGCCTCCCTGGCTACTCTGGTGGCAGCATCAGCCGTTTCCTTGGCGGACTGGCCGATTTCCTCGGCGCGGCTGGCGGCCTGCTGTGATGCTGCCTGAGCTGCCTCGGCGGCCTGGGTGGCCCCCCTTATGGCCATCTCGACGGCCTCCCTGGCTGCCCTGACCGCTTGGTCCGTAGCGATCTGTGTGGCCTTGCTGGCGTCTTTGGCGATGATTATGGCTCTGATGGTGGCTTCATCTGCGGCGCTCTTGGCTGCGGCGGTAGCAGCCCTCGCCAGTTTGCTTTCATCTTCGACCCGGGCCACAGCCTCCTCGTAGGCCGTCTTGGCTACCTGGGCGGCGAACTTCGCCTGTTTGCCCGTGTCCTCGACCACGTCTATAGCGCTGTCGAAATCAGCCTTCAGTTCCTCGAATCCCTTCTGTGTGGCCTTGCCTATTTCCTCGGCGTGGCTCACTGCCTCCCTGGCCGCTCTGGCTGCCGCCTCAGCCGTGTCCCCGGCTGCCTTGCCGATTTCTTCGGCCCGGCTGGTCGCTTGTTGCGATGCCGCACGGACAGTCTCGACTGCCTCCCCTGCCTGTCTCATTACTGCCTCTGCGGCTTCCCTGGCTTCCACGGCCGCCTGTTCAGCAGCCATCTGTGCGTTCTTGCTGGCATCCTGAGCGCTGGTGATGGCTTCATCCGCCGCGCTTCTCGCCTCTGATGCGGCGGTTCTTGCCAGTCTGCTTTCTTCTTCAGACCGTGTCACAGCTCCCTCATAGGCCATTCTGGCAGATTCGGCAGCGGCCTTCATCTGCCTGCCTGTCTCTTCGACTATGCCTGTCGCCTTGTCAAAGTCCGCCTTCAGTTCGTCAAGGCTGTTCTGAGTCCACCTGCCTATTTCCTCGGCGCGTCTTGAAGCTTGCTGCGCCGCCGCTCTGGCTGCCTGCTGGGCGGCCTGAGCCGCCTCGCTGGCTCCCTTCATCGCGGATTCCGCTGCTCCTCTGGCTACTCTGGTGGCGTCTTCAGCTGTTTCTCTGGCTGACCTGGCGATTTCTTCGGCCTGGCCGACGGCCTGCTGTGCTGCCTGCTGGGCGGCCTGTGTTGCCTCGGTAGCCTCCCTTACCGCGGCCTCAGCGGCCTCGCGGGTTATCTTTGCCACCTGTTCTGCCGTCTCCATCGCAGCCATCGTTGCCTCTTCAGCTGATTCTCTGGCTGACCTGGCGATTTCCTCCGCGCGGCTGATAACCTGTTGCGCCGCAGCCTGAGCGGCCTGGACGGCCGCAGCGGCCTCTCTCGTAGCCAGCGCGGCAGCCTCCCTGGCTACTGCGGTTGCCTGCTCCGCGGCCAAGCGGGCGGACTTGCCGGCATCCTGGGCCGCGATGGTGGCTGCCTCTGCCGCGCTCTTTGCCTCCGCTGTCGCCGACCTCGCCAGTTTACCCTCGTCTTCCGCCCTGGTTACGGCTTCGTTGTAGGCTCTTCTGGCAGCTTCAGCAGCCGTCTTAGCGTGTTTGCCTGTTTCTTCGACCAGGCCCGTCGCTTTATCGAAATTCGCTTTGGATTCCTCAAAGGCCTTCTGAGTCCACCTGCTGACTTCCTCGGCGCGAGTCATTGCCTCCCTCGCCATCCTGGTCGCGGCCGCGGCTGTTTCCCTGGCTGACTTGCTCGTGTTGCTGCTCTCCTCAGCCCGGCTTGTGGCTTCACGCAGTGCCGACTGGACTGTTTGAGCGGCCTCGCCGGCCTCCCTTATCGCCGCCTCGGCGGCCTCTCTGGCCACCGTAGACGCCTGTTCGGCGGCAAGCTGCGCTGACTTGCTGGCATCCTGAGACGCGATGGTGGCTGCCTCCG
Source organism: Dehalococcoidia bacterium (assembly GCA_030690705.1). Lineage (GTDB taxonomy): Bacteria > Chloroflexota > Dehalococcoidia > JAENJB01 > JAENJB01 > JAENJB01. The sequence goes on from JAUYGE010000095.1 coordinate 6,533, forward strand.
CCGCGCTCTTGGCCGCCGCCGCCGCTGCCCTTGCCAGCCGGCCTTCGTCCTCAGCCCTGGCCACAGCTTCCTCGTAAGCTTCTCTGGCGGCCTCGGCAGTGGTCTTCGCCTGTTTGCCCATGTCTTCGACCAGGCCCGTCGCCCTATCGAAAGCCGTTTTGGATTCCTCAAGAGCCCTCATCGTCCCCTTGCTGGCTTCCTCGGCGCGGCTGGCCGCCTCCCTCGCTGTTCTGGTGATATCTTCCGCACGGCTTGTGGCTTCCTGCACTGCTCCCCGGGCTGCCTCAGCGGCCTCTCTTGTCTCCCTTATCGCTGTTTCGATGGCTTCTCTGGCCGAGATGGCGGATTGTTCAGCGATCGCCTGCGCCGATCTGCCGGCCTCCTGAACGCTGATGATGGCTGCCTCCGCCGCGCTCTTGGCCGCCGCTGCGGCGGCCCTTGCCAGTCTGCTCTCGTCTTCGGCCGTGGTTACCGCCTCCTCGTGGGCCTTTCTAGCGGCTTCGGCAGCGGCTCTCGCCTGTTTGCCGGTTTTCTCGACTATGCCGATAGCCCCGTCGAAATCCGCCTTCACTTCAGTAAGAACCTTGAGAGTCCCTTTGCTTATCTCCTCCACCCGGCCAGTGGCTTGCTCTGACGCCATCCGGGCTGCCTCACTGACCCTTCTCATGGCTGCCTCGGCTGCCTCACCGGCCTCCATGGCGGCTAGCGCGGCTGCTTCAGCCGTCTCTCTGGCTGACTTGCTGGCTTCCTGGGCACGGCTTGATGCCTCATGTGATGCAGCCTGGGCTGCGGCAGTGGCTCTGGAAGCTTCCTTTGTCACGGAGTCGGTGGCTTCTGTGGCTATTCTTACGGCAGCCTCAGCGGCCTCTGTGACTGTTCTTATTGCGGCCTCGGCCGTTTCCCTGACCGACTTGCTGATTTCCTCAACTCGGCTCGTGGCCTGGTGTGACGCCGCCAGCGTGGTCTGAGAGGCATTGGAGGCCTCCCTGGCCGCAGTCTCAGCCGCCTCTCCGGCCATTTTGGCCGCCTGTTCGGCGGCGACCTGTGCGGACTTGTTGGCATCCTGAGCAGAGGTATGGGCTTTTTCCGCTGCGCTCTTGGCCGCCGCGGCGGCGGCCTTCGCCTGGCGGCTTTCGTCTTCGGACCGGGCCACGGCTGTCTCATAGGCCTTTCGGGCAGCTTCGGCGGTGCCTTTGGCCTGTTTAGCTGATGCGTCGACTGTGCTTATTGCCTTGTCGAAATCCGCTTTGGAGACCTCGAAGGCCTTCTGTGTCCACTCGCTCACTTCCTGGGCGCGGCTCATTGCCTCCCCGGCCGCCTTCGTGGCGGCGGCGGCGGTTTCTCTGGCGAACTTATTGGCAGCCTCAATCCTGGCGGTTGCCTCATCAACGCGGCTCATTGCCTCCTGCGCCGCCTTCTTGGGTTCCTCGGCGGTCTCCCCCAGGGAGGTGTTTATCTCGTCAGCCTTAGCAATGGCTTTTTGAAAGCTGGCCATTGAGATATTGGCGGTCTCATACATGGACTTGGCTATCTTGTCGATTCTGCGCAGCGCTTCTTCGGACGTCCTGGTCAAGGCCGCCACAGACTGATTGGCCGATTTGTTGGTTGACTCGGCGGCATGCACGGCTTCTTGCGATGCCCGCGTCGCCAGCTCGGCGGCTGCGTTGGCCGCCTTGCCCGCCTCTTCGGCCCGCTCCACCGCTTCCGCTGAGGCCCTCTGTGATTCCGCGGCGGTCTCTTTCGCCGCCTTGCCTATGTCCTCGGCCGATAATATGGCTCTCTGCGTTAGCTTCAGGGAGTTCTCTGCGGTTTCCCTGGCCGCTTTGGCAGTCGCCTCGGCCCTGCTTGCCGCCTGTTCGAAGGCTTTTGTCGCCGTGGCAACTGCCTCTTCAGCCATTTTGGCGATGCTGTCGGCCCGCTTCAGGGCTTCCTCAGAGGCTCTGGCCGAGCGCTCCGCTACTTCCCGGGCCGACTTGCTGGCCTCTTCCGCCCGGTTCACTGCCTGCTGGGCTGCTGCCTCGACTGCCCTGGCGGATTCCTCGGTTGCCTTGCTGATTCGTTCAGCCTTGTGCAGCGCTTCCGCGGCCACTTTCATGGCGTTCTTGGCCTCTCGCTGGGCGTCTTTACCCAGCTGTTCGGCCGCAGCTATGTCCTTGGTGGAGACCTTGCCGTTTTTTTCCATGACCCTATATCCTTTAAGAGAACTTGCCTCCCGTCATCGCCGCACGCTTCAATCTAGAGCGGCTGGGCTGAAGAATGGCAATGCTGTTCCAGTGGACGGTTGGCGCCCAGGAGCGCAATTTACTATTACCAGACGACAGTGTCAAATCTATACGGCAGCGGAGGAAGCGGCGTCCCTGGTGGAATTCGAACCCACAACCCGCTGCTTCGGCACAGGGAGGTTTGCTCCCAATACTCGGGGCACACAGAAGCAAAAGTAGCACCTTAAACCCGGCCTGACTAGCTGGTCGCCTGCCAACGGGAGTGCAACTGCCCGCAGGCGGCCCTTATTGCGAGCCCTCTCGAGACACGCAAAGTGTTAGAGATGCGGCATCTCGTTAGCTCCGACTGAAAGCCAAGAGCCTGTTCCTTCGAGGAAGGCAAGAACTCCTTGCTGAGGGTCGGGCTGGTGGGGATCAGGTTAACATGGCATTTGAGACCCCGGAGCAAACTGGCCAGTTCGCCGGCTTGCTGTGGAGAATCGTTAATTCCCTCGAGAAGGGTATACTCAAAGGTGGGGCGGCGGCCCGTTTTCTTAAAGTATTCTTTCACCGCCGGAATCAGTACCTCCAGGGGGTATGTTCGGTTAATGGGAACCAGCCGGTTTCGCAGCTCATTATTGGCGGCATGAATAGAAACGGCCAGTTCCACATGAAACCGCTCATTAGCCAGGCGCTCAATCTGCGGCGTCAGGCCAGCCGTGGAAACGGTTATGTGCCTTGCGCTAATCCCCAAACCCTGCTTGGAGATTAAAGTCTCTATGGCCTGCGACACCGATTCATAGTTGGCGAGCGGCTCCCCCATTCCCATGAAAACAACATGGCTAACATGCGGAGGTGTCAAGCCGGCAAGAGTGTTATCGTAATAATGATTGGCTAACTGACGCTGAAAGTAGAGCACCTGCTCAACAATTTCGCCCGGTGAGAGATTACGCTCGAAACCCTGCTGACCGGTGCCACAGAAAGGGCAACAAATAGAACAGCCAACCTGACTGGAGACGCAGACCGTATTCCATCGGCTGTCTCCTCTCGTTCCCTCAACCAGCATGAGCACACTCTCAATGGATTTGCCGTCTTCCAGCTTAAATAACATCTTTACCGTTCTGCCGTCGTCAGTGGCCGTTTCATCCAGCGGACTAAGACCCAGCAGCACTGTTTCAGCAGCCAGAGCTTGCCGGAACCCTGCCGGCAAGTCAGTCATCTCATCAAAAGAATTGGCCAGAGCTTTATACAGCCACTGGAATATCTGACGTGCCCGGTAAGCCGGCTCGCCATAGGAAGAGGCAAGAGCCTCAAGCTGAGCGAGAGATAGGTCAGTGATTCTGGACTTCATGCTTTCGGGTGGTGCCTTGCAACTGATTAACGCGTTTCTATTAAGACACCTGCTGAATTCTAAGAGATAACCAGCAGCGGTGCAAGGCGAAAGTCGGTTGAGTGGTCAAGAAAGTGTGACCTGGCCGTGAGATTGGAGTGAGCCGCAGGTGACCTCGGGCCTGGTGAAGCAGTGGGTCGGAGGAATCAAGAGAGCCCTCTTCAGATGATCGTGGTCCTTCAGGTAACAGAACATCGGTTTGTGCAATCTCGCTGTATCCAACACCACCTGCTGGCAATTCAATCGTAATCATTGGCACCCTCATGGTAGAATCCGTGCACCAAGTCACCGTTACGAGGGAGGTTACCATGCCATCAGTAGATGTGGTGAGTATAGTGGACATGCAGGCATTGGACAATGCGATCAACAATGTGAAGCGTGAAATCTCGACACGATTCGATTTCAGGAATGTGAAAACCGAAATCACTCTCGACCGAAAAGAGAAGAACATTCATATCGTTACCGGAGACGACTGGAAACTGAGAGCGATCGCAGATATCCTCATGGGGCAATGCGCTCGTCTCAAAGTGGACCTGAAGTGTCTGGACATTTGGGAGAGTGAACCCAGCACACTTGGTACAGTAAAGACGGATATTCGCATCAAGGAGGGTATCCCCAAAGAGACCTGCCAGAAGATCGTCAAATTTATCAAGGGTCTCAAGATCAAAGTCCAACCAGCCGTTCAAGACGACCAGATCAGAATCAGCGGCAAGCAAATCGATGATCTCCAGGAGATTATGCAGTTGCTCAGGGAGCAGGACTACGACATTCCTCTGCAGTTCGTAAATATGAAGAGGTGATTCACAATTAGCGGTGATTTGTTCCTGAAGATTGGCTGTCATTTTGTCCTCCTTTTTTGCCGAAGCAGCGGGTCTTTTGGCAAATTTCCGGAGATTTGTGCCCGGAATCCGGAGGTTAGGACAGCTTCGAGTTGTATCTGACGTGGTGTCCCTGGTGGGATTCGAACCCACGACCCGCTGCTTAGAAGGCAGCCGCTCTGTCCACTGAGCTACAGGGACTTGAAGCTAAATTATAGTTTTTGCCGGACGTTATGTCTACTTTTGGCGTTAAATTGGCGTTATTTTTTTGAAATACCCCATTTTTACCTGCGGGTAATACTTCGTCCAGTAACGCCATAGCATCGCTTTGCATCCCCTCAATTATATGGGAATAACAGTCCATCGTAAAGGCGACCGAGCTGTGTCCCAGCGCCTCGCTGATCACCTTGGGCTTTGCCCCTCGTAACAGCATAAGAGAAGCGAAGGTATGTCTCAGG
>JAUYGE010000104.1 GCA_030690705.1 Dehalococcoidia bacterium
CCGAAGGCGCTGACCGTCCTCTGGATGGTGCTGCGCGTCACCTCAGCCGTATCCACGCCTTCGAGCGGATCGGTCTGCCCTCGCGCGGCGAAGATGGGTCTGACGACGAAGACCCCTACCAGGATGAGCACCGGGATAATGGCGGGAATGGCGAAGCGGCGCCAGCGCTTGCTCTTAAGCATGTCGCCGCCGGCCTCATTTCGAGAGTTCATCATGGCTCACCCCTTCTTGCTACTTCTTACCGAGAATGATAGCAGCCAAATATTAAGATGCTGTTAAGACTGCGGAAAGTCGCCGCGAAGGATGAAAATGCCGTTGTAGATTCGACAAGCCCACCACGAACGGCATTGCAGAGTCGCCCTTCGACAGGCTCAGGGCGAACGGGACAAGTTCCATTTTCGTGGCAATCCGCAGACACGGGGCAAAGGGCACGGATCACTTTCGCAGCAATGTCGCCCCTGACGCGGCGGGACGCCTACGGCACCCGGCTGAACCAGAGCAAGGAAAGCATTCCGGCGACGAGCAAGAACATTATCGCCAGCCCGGTGAACCCGGCGGTAAGCTCCGTCTCCTCCGGCTTAAGAATCAGCTGTGTGCCCAGATTCTCGTAAATCTTCTGCAGGTCGGCTTCGCTGTCCGCTTTGAAGTACTCAGCGTGAGTCTCAACGGCGATGCTCTTGAGAGTCTCCTCGTCCAGCTGAACGCGGACCGAACGTCCCCCGACCCTCAGAACCGACCCTTCGGGACTGCCCACGCCGATGGTGTATACCCGCACACCGCGATTCGACGCATGCTTTATTACTGCCAGCGGCGGAGGGCCGACGTTGCTCTGCCCATCGCTCAGCAGAACGATGACCGCCGGAGCGTAAGTGCCGGGCGGCAAGGGTGGCGGCGGGGGAGATACCTGGAAACCAGCGCCGGAATCGTTCAGGAACTCCGATGCTATGGCATCAGGGGACCCTTCGAAGATAGCGTCCAAAGAGGCCAAGATGCCGCGTCCGATGGCAGTGCCCCGCTGGGGTGTCAGGCGGTTGATGGCCGCCAGCACGGCCTCGCGGTCTTTGGTCGGCGCCTGCACCAGTGAAGCGGCGTCGGTGAACGAGACGACACCGATGCGAACATGCTCCGGCTGGTTCCCCACAAAGGCGACCGCCGCCGCTTTCGCCGCTTCCATCCGGTTCGGCTTGAGGTCATCCGCCCGCATGCTCCCCGAGACATCGAGCGTCAGGATGACCGTGCCCTGCTGGGACGGCAGCACGACGGTCGCCATAGGGCGCGCCAGCGCCACAATCATGGTTGTCATGCCGATAAGGAACAGAAGGGGCGGAACGTGCCGGCGGAAGCCGGGGCCGCGTCCCAGCGCCTCTTTGACCAGAGAGAGGCTGGCGTACCGGAGGGCGAATTTCTTCCTCCCCCGCTGCACCAGCACGTAGGTGATGACAAATGCCGGCACGAGCGCCAGCAACCACAACATCTCAACCCAGAGGAAATGCATTTCTCACTCCGTTCGTCTATCCCACCCATCTGTTTCGCTTCGCCGAGATGACAGGCCACGAGTGTTCGCGCGCCCCGACGGCGTCGAGGAGGCTGGTGACTTCTTTCTTTGTTTACGCGACATCGCGAACCGCAAGACCTCCTGCACTAGGTCGCCTTCGGTGGAAAGTTGGACCACGTCCACGCCGTCGCGGCGAAGCGCGACGTTCAGCTCGTACTCACGTTTCTGCGCGGCTTCGACAAACCGGTTCCGGAACCGCTTGTCGTGGGTATCAATGTAGAGCTGTTCGCCGGTCTCGGCGTCCTCCAGGATGACCGGGCCGATGTCCGGCAGTTCTACTTCGCGCGGGTCGTACAGGCGGACCGCCAGGACTTCATGCCGCCGGGTCAGCGGGCCGAGCACCTTCTCCCAACCCGGAGCACTGATGAAATCGGACACTATGAAGACCAGCGACCGCCGCCGGATCATGCGTAGCGCGGCCTCGAGCAGCGCCGCCAGGTCCGTCGGCGGAGAATTCTTCAGTTTGGGTTGACCGGTGAGGTCGCTGATGAGGCGGAGGACCTGGGGCTTGCCGCCCTGGGCCGGAATCACGCGCTCCACTTTGCCGCTGTAGATAATGGCGCCCACCCGGTTGCCATGCCGCGTGAGCAAGCGCGCCAGCACGGCGACGAAGTCAATCAGCAGATTGCGCTTGAGCGTCTGCACCGTACCGAAGTCCACCGACGGACTGAGGTCGAGCAGGAACCAGGCGGTCACCTCCCGGTCTTCGACGTACTCCCGCACGTACGGCGTTTGCATGCGCGCGGTGACGTTCCAGTCAATGTGGCGGATGTCATCGCTGAACTGGTACTCGCGCAGGTCGGCCAGGTCCAAGCCGAAACCGCGGAACAGCGTCCGGTAGTCGCCCTGCAGCAGCCCGTCGAGACGGCGGACCACCGTCCAGTCGAGACGCTGCAGTATTCTCTCAGGATTCCGCACTAACTGTGGCATGGGTCTGCAAAGGCTGCGCCGGCGCCGGGACGCGTTCCAGAATCCGCTGCAATATCTGGTCGCTGGTCACGCCGTCGGACAGGGCTTCATAAGAAAGGACCAACCGGTGCCGCATCACATCGAGCGCCATATCCAGGACGTCCTGCGGCACCACATAGGTGCGTCCACGCACGAAGGCGAGAGCGCGTGCGCTCAGGATCAAGTTGATGGAGGCGCGCGGGCTGGCGCCGTACATGATGTAGCTGGCAACGTCCGGGATGCCGAACTTCTCGGGGTCGCGAGTGGCCGTCGCCAGGCGCACGGCGAACTGAGTGAGTGAAGGGTCGACATACACCTTCTCCGTCTCACGGCGGAGGTCAATCAGCTGCCCGGTGGTCACCACCGCCTTCACCTGCGCCGGAGCGCCCGTCACCCGCTCAACGATGACGAACTCATCGGTCTCGCTCGGGTAGTCCACCACTACCTTCATCATGAAGCGATCCACCTGCGCCTCGGGAAGGGGGTAGGTCCCCTCGGTCTCGATGGGGTTCTGGGTGGCCATCACCAGAAACGGTTCGGGCACCTTATAGGTCTGACCGCCGATGGTGACCTGCCGTTCCTGCATGACTTCGAGGAGTGCGCTCTGCACCTTGGCAGGGGCGCGGTTTATCTCATCGGCGAGCAAGAGGTTGGTGAAGACGGGACCGAGCGACGTGCTGAACTCACCCGTCTTCTGGTTGTAGATGCGGGTGCCAACGAGGTCCGCCGGGACGAGGTCGGGTGTGAACTGGATGCGCTTGAAGAGACCATGAATCGCCTCCGCCAGCGTCTTGATCGTCAGTGTTTTCGCCAGTCCCGGCACGCCTTCGACCAGCACATGCCCCTGAGACAGGAGGGCAACGAGCACGCGCTCCAGCAGATGGTCCTGCCCGACGATAACCTTCTTGACTTCGTAGAGGATTTGCTCCATCAGAGGAGCCTCCTGCAGTTTCTTGAGAATATCTTCGTTCATTGGTTCTCTCCGGGGTCGTTTAGCAACCTAAGCTGTCATTGCGAGGCACGAAGTGACGAAGCAATCCGTTGGGGATGGGGAAGCGGATTGCTTCGCTTCGCTCGCAATGACACAACTGCATTAGTAAACGACTTCCTCTCTGTCCTTTGACTTAGCTCGCACTTCTCAACTTGCGCCGTGTCAGTACGGCGGCGAGCCAGCCGCGGCCGCTGCGGTCTCAATCGGCACGGCAAAGCCGATGCCGATGAAGAATTCCTGGTCGGTCGGATTCAACAGCGCCGTCACAAGGCCGACGACCTCGCCGGCGCGGTTGACCAGCGGCCCTCCGGAATTGCCGGGGTTGACAGCGGCGTCGAACTGGATCAGGTTGTTCAGCGTTTGGGTACTCTTAGACGGCCTGATAGTCCGTCCCAGTCCGGATACGACCCCCGCCGATAGCGAGTTGCTGATTCCAAACGGGTTCCCCACAGCGACCACTTCGTCGCCGACGCGCAGCACGGTGCTTGGCGCCAGCGTCGCCGGCACCAGGTCATCGGGGATCACCGCCGGACGGAGGACGGCCAGGTCGTTCTCCGGCTGGCTCACTTCGATTTCGGCGTCCGACTCCGTGCCGTCTGCGAAGACGACTTGAACCCGGGAGGCGCCCCGAACGACATGCAGGCTGGTCAGGATAGTCCCCCTGTCGTCAATCACAACGCCGGTGCCAAGACCGCCTTCACCTCTCGGGCCGAGCGCGCGGACGCGCACCAGCGACGGTCTGATGACCTCGTATACTTGAGACGAATACGATGGCTTGGGCGGAGCCGCTTCCAGGGCCTTCTCGACGGCGGCGTCAATATCGCGCAACGTCAGGCGCTGCGGGTCCGGTTTGGCCGTATCGTAGAGCAGCATCGCCGCCAGTGCGATGAGGATGCCCGCTCCAACGAGCAGGGCGTTACCGAAACGGGCGCGGAAGCGACTGAGGCGTTGCCGCAGGACTTCTGCCCGAGACGGTGGCGCCTGAGGTTCAGGCTGCGCTTGAGGAGAACGATGAGGAAACGGTGAATCCCCCCGCATGGTGTTACGCCGCATTTGCCGAGGCCTCCATACCCCCCTCCCACTACCACCCGAGGGTGGAGAGTGGGGTCACACTGGTGATGAAAACGTGACTGATTATCATTATTTCAACTTCCGGAGACGTTGTCAATTCCAGCTTGCATGGAAGCCTCGGAGACGGCCTACCAATGCAGTTGTGTCATCATCCCTTCGCTGCACTCAGAGCTTGTCCTGAGCCTGCCGAAGGAATCCACTCCCCCAGCGCCATAATGGGGACCGGATTCTGACCCTTCCCCTTCGCTACACTCAGGGTCAGAATGACAAGAAGGGGACCGACTCAGAATGGCAGAAAGAGCCATTTTCCTCCTTGGTGGTGCCCCGCTACATCGGGACTCCTCTCAATGACAGCTTGGGCTGCTCAGCGACCCTCACCCGGGGCTTTTACTAGTCAGGGCAAGAGCTAGTATAATGCTCGGTTTAGTGACCTGTTTGTATTGCGAACCGTCTTAAGCTCAGGCAAGCTTTGCACTGAGAGACATGGAGCCGCAAGTCAGAACACAGACACCAACACAGAGCACCGGCATGCAGTCGCTGACGAGACGGGAAGTAGTCGTCACCTTCATCGGGGTGATGCTCGCCATGTTCCTGGCCTCGCTGGATCAGACGGTGGTGGGCACGGCCATGCCCCGGATTATCGCCGACCTGGGCGGCTTCAGCCATTACACCTGGGTGACCACAGCCTACATTATCACCTCGGCGGTTACCGTCCCCATCACCGGCAAGCTGACCGACATGTACGGGCGCAAGTACTTCTATGTCGCCGGCCTGGGAATCTTTATCCTGGCCTCTTTCCTCAACGGCATCAGCAGCACCATGACGCAGCTGATAGTGTTCCGCGGCCTTCAGGGCATGGGCGCCGGCGTCATCATGGCCAATGCCTTCACCGTCATCGGCGACCTCTTCCCGCCGGCCGAACGCGGCAAGTACCAGGGCATGATGACCGGAGTGTTCGGGCTTTCCTCCATCATCGGGCCCGCCCTAGGAGGGTACATCACCCATAACTACTCCTGGAACTGGATCTTCTTCGTGAATATTCCGCTGGGCCTCATCATCATAGCCCTGTTCATACTTTTCTTTCCCCATCTGCGACCGGACCACCACAAACACAGTGTGGACTATCCGGGCGTGGCACTGCTTGTGTTGACCGTGGTGCCCATCATGCTGGGGCTGTCCTGGGCAGGCGTGCAGTTTCCCTGGCTTTCCCCACCGATTCTCGGCCTGTTCCTCTTCTCCGCTGTAATAGGGCTGCTCTTCATCCTGGTCGAAAGCCGGGCCAGGGAACCCATCATTCCGCTGTCTCTGTTCAAGAACCGTATCGTGGCTGTTTCGGAGATGGTGATTTTCCTGTCCAGCTGCGGCATGTTCGCCACCATAATCTTCATCCCACTCTTCTTCCAGGGAGTGCTGGGAGTCTCGGCGGTCACCAGCGGCAACCTGATGATACCGATGATGCTGGGCGTGGTGGCGGGCAGCGCCATTTCCGGTCAGGTGCTGTCCCGCGCGGGAGGCCACTACCGCATCCAGGGGGCCATCGGCCTGGCCATTTCGGGCCTGGGGCTGGCGATGCTCTCCGGCATGAACGCCGGGACCACCCTTTTTCAGGCAACCGTGAACCTGGTGGTGACCGGCTTCGGGCTGGGCGTCATCATGCCCCTTTACACCATAGCGGTGCAGAATGCCGTCCCGTACCACCAGCTCGGGGTAGCCACCTCCTCAGCCGCCTTCTTCCGCTCCCTCGGCGGCTCGGTGGGGCTGGCTGTCTTTGGCTCAGCAATGAACAACCGGTTTGCCGCAGAGTTCCTCAGCCGGATACCGCCGGTCATCAAAGCCGCCGTTCCTCCGGAGCGACTGGCCTCTCTGGCCCACAACCCGCAGGCCCTGCTCAACCCTGCGGCCCGGGCCCAGCTGGACAGCCTGCTGATGCAGACCGGGCCGCAGGGGGCAGCCTTATCCGAGCAACTGCTTCAGAGTCTGCGTCAGGCTCTGGCTGTGGCGGTATCCCAGGTCTTCCTGATCGGCATTCTGGTGCTGGGCGCGGCCTTTGTGGTCAATCTCTTCATCAAGGAAATTCCCCTCCGGAGGCGACGCATTGTCGTGACGCCCCCGGGGAATGAGAAGAACGCGGGCTGAGTGTATTCTCGTGGCAATCCCCCAAGGCAAGGCGGAACCCTCCTGGCCGCACCATCATCCACCTCCCTTACCGGTGCGGATTCTTAGTTCCACCGCCCAGGGGCCGAGCGCCAGACCGAAGCAGTGACAGCCGGCAGCACTGTCGCCGAAGTCCCAATAAATCCCCAGCAGCCAGCACTCGGGAATGTCAACAACGTACAGTCTCATCAGCTTCACCTCAGCTTCAAGGCTGCCTCTTTCCTTTAACACCGCCGAACAGCGGGCGCGTGTCCTCTTGCGGTCACTATATGTTCCTTTGCGGACAATATAGCGCAGTATTACCCATCTGTCAATGTTGGATGCGAGTTGTGGCCGATAGATGGCTGTGCTAGTATTTCGGACATGAAGCAAGGCAAGGATGCCGACATAGTGCTCTTCCTGAAAGAGCTAATGCGTCGGCGCAAGGTGTTGCCGAGCCAGCTAGCGGCCCATCTGGGTGTCAGCCATGCCACTATCGGTCGCTGGCTTTCCGGGAAGGATGTCCCCAGCATACGCTCCTGCCAGAGGCTTGCCGAATACAGTGGTGTACCGCTGGACCGAATCCTGGCCATTGTTGGTCATTTGCCGAGGGTGGCAGAGGGAGCGCCCGCCGAATGGCCTGAGTTTCGAGAATACGCCCGTCGCAAGTACCCAGCCGAACTCGATGAGGACCTCATTACCATGATTGAAGACCTTATCGAGCGGCGAAGAGCCAAGAAATATGACGCAAAAGCCCCAAATGTGGGAAGATGAGCTCTGGGGCTATCTGACCACGGGAAACGGGACAAGCTGCCCGTTACGTGCTTCCTGCGAGGTGAGGCGGAGCGGCGGGTGGTGTTTTGATGACCACACAGAAGAGATTAGCCAGTCATACAGCGCTAGCACGTTCGGTGCTGCCGAAGAAAACGTAGTTAAGAGCTATTTCCCGGAGCACTGGGCGCCAGGGCGAATATTCCAGTTAGTGGAACAGCTGGCAACGAAGTACCTCAGGAAAACCGCACCCACGAGGCTACCGGTGCCGCCGGAGATTATCAAGCGGTTTGAGATCAGGCCTCCGGTGGAAGTCCGCCTGGTGCCACTAAGGGCCTATCATGGCGCCGTCTGGCGACTTGAGGACTGCTGGGTAATACACATCAACAGCAACGACCCGCACAGCAGGCAAAGACTGACTCTGTTCCATGAGGTGTTCCATATCCTGGCTCATTCGAAAGCCACGCCCATTTTTAGAAAGCGGGGGATCAGCGAAGGTGTCTTCAACGAGGTGCTGGCTGACCACTTCGCCGGCTGTATCCTGATGCCTGCGGAGAAGGTCAGGAAGAAGTGGGAAAAGGTCGGTGACGTAAGACGGATGGCGAGAGCCTTTAGTGTTACGGAGCTGGCCATGTGGATGAGGTTAAAAGGGCTGGGGCTAATCTAAGTGAAGCGAGCGGCACGGGCGAACTGCTGAATGCTGCGGTTAGAGACAGCGCCACTACGCGAAAGGGAGCCACCTCCATTCAGGCAAGAATCCAACGGTTGAGCAGCGCGTGACCGACTATTGCATAGAATACTAATGGCCTTAGCTCTTATCTGCGCCCGTGGCCATGTCCACGGGATGAGTGGTAGGCAGGATTGTTGGCAAAGATGTCCCCATTTGGTTTTCTATAAACAGATGAAGAAGGAGGCTGAAACATCATGCCCAACGGCATCATTGAAGCTGCGAGGAAAGCACGTCAGGAATGGAAGAACCCTCCGGATGAGAGTGCCGGCGACAAACAGGCTGCTGCTGTTACGAAAGCCTGGCAAGATAGTGTAAGGGATAGATGTTGTCGACTTCAAGACCGCTACGGCATACGAGATGAAAGTCTCTGGCAAGAATCCACACCACGAGTTTTACAAGGACATTTTCAAAATCA
>JAUYGE010000101.1 GCA_030690705.1 Dehalococcoidia bacterium
AAGGGGAGCCACTCCAAGAGGATAGCTTCCCTGGTCAACCATGTGTACGGCACCGAAGTAGTACACCGCAACAACATGGTCTTGCTGAGTTGAGGAGAGCAGGAAGATGCAAAACATCGTCAACGAAGTGGAAAGCAAGTGCAGAGAAGCAAAGTCAGCTTCCCGAAAGCTGGCTTTCATCTCAACGGAGAAGAAGAACAACGCCTTACTGAACATAGCCGGCAACCTGGTTCGACGAAGCGCCGAAATCCTGGCAGCTAACGAGGAAGACCTGAAGCAAGCCAGAGCCTCCGGCATGGGAGCTGCCATGCTCGACCGGCTCCTGCTCAACCGGGCCCGCCTGGAAGGCATGGCACAGGACGTGCGCGCGGTGGCCGCCCTCCCCGACCCGGTGGGGGAGTTCTTCGACATGCACACCATGCCCAACGGGCTCCGCATGGGCAAGAAGAGGGTCCCCCTGGGCGTTATCGCGGCAGTGTATGAGAGCCGCCCCAACGTGACCATAGACATATCCGCCCTCTGCCTCAAGGCAGGCAACGCTGTTGTGCTTCGCGGCGGGAAGGAAGCCGTCCACTCCAACGTCGCTCTGGCCAATCTAGCCCGGCAGGCCGCCACCGAGGCTGGCTTGCCTGAGGGAGCCGTCCAGCTTATCCAATCAACCGACAGAGCCGCCGTCAGCCACCTGCTCAAGATGAAGGATTTCGTGGACCTGCTTATTCCCCGCGGGGGAGCTGAACTCATAAGATATGTCTCACAGGAGGCGACCATGCCAGTGGTCACCGGAGGCATCGGTGTCTGCCACATCTTCGTTGACCGGAGCGCCCAGGTGCCGCAGGCGGTCAGCATCGCTTACAATGCCAAAGTCCAGCGTCCAACAGTGTGCAACGCTCTCGACTGTCTGCTGGTGCACGCCGACGTTGCTCCAGGCTATCTTCCCCTGATCGCGCGAGAGTGGGCCTCGGCAGGGGTGGAAATACATGGCGACAAACGCGCCCTTTCCATTCTCGCGCCCCTCCCATCGCTGAAGCTCGTTCCGGCCACCGATGAAGATTGGGGTAAGGAGTTCCTCTCCCTCACCGCAGCCGTCAAAGTGGTGGATACCATGGACGAGGCGCTGGCGCATATCGAGCGCTACGGCTCAGGCCACTCCGAAGCTATTGTCACCGAGGACTACTCATCGGCCATGCGCTTCCTTGACGAAGTGGATGCCGCATGCGTCTATGTCAACGCCAGCACCCGCTTCACCGATGGCGGTCAATTCGGCCTGGGAGCTGAAGTTGGCATCAGCACACAGAAGTTCCATGCCCGTGGCCCTCTGGGGTTGAAGGAAATAACCACCTACAAGTGGCTTATCTTCGGCAGCGGCCAGGTTAGACCCTAAAGTCCGGACGCCATGGCTCGCCTCTGTCCCACCCTTCTTGAGAGAATGGTGAGGATGGTGAACGCGAGTATCATCAATACCGCAAGGGAACCCACCATGGGTATGCTCCCCTCATTCCACAGCTGGAAGATCATGACCGACAGCACGGTGGAGTCCGGGGTGTAGAGGATGGCCGCCGACGACATGACCTTGGCGCTCAGCAGAAAGATGTAGAGGCCTCCAGCAATCATAGAAGGCAGGATAAGGGGAATGATGATGCGGCGCAATATGGTAAGCAAACTGGCGCCGCTGGAAGCCGCCGCCTCCTCCAGCTCCGCCTTGATCTGCGCTACCCCGGCGTGGGTAAATCTTGTGCCTATGGGCATGAACTGAACCAAGTAAGCTATCACCAGTATCCAGATGGTCCCGTAGATGGGGTTGGGAAAGGTGAGGAAGACAATCATGAAGGCAAACCCGGAAGCTATGCCGGGCACCGCATAGGGGATGAAGACCAGGCTGTCCAGCAGTTTGGCACCCTTGGTACGCATACGCACCACTATCCAGGAAACAAGGGTCGCGATAATCATGCCCCCGACGCTTACAATCCCGCAGAGGATGGCCGTGTTCTTGATGGTGAGGAGAACATCACTGCGCCCCAGCAACGACCTGTAGTTGTCCCATGACATGACGGAGAAAGCCTTTGCCGAGGGGACCTGGTAGTAGGGCAGGAAAGAGGCGTAGAGCAGAATGAGAAAGGGCAGGACAGCCGCAAAGATAAGAAAGAGAAGGATGAAGCCAGTAGCCGCCGGCTTCCATTTTCCCAGGTCCAGCAGGCGAGGGCGATAGCCCTTGCCTGTCACCGTAGCATATTGCCCGACGCGGCCCATCATCCTCTGATACAAAAGGAGACCCGTCAGG
>JAUYGE010000108.1 GCA_030690705.1 Dehalococcoidia bacterium
ACTGACCTGGCCCGCCTCTTGTTGTATGCTGGCCTCATGGTCTTCCCCCTGTTTCCCAATTATACACGACCCCTCCACCCTCCACAATCCGCCCCGCCGCCGGTGGCAAAGGCATGGAAAATCGCTGTGAATGTGTTACAATGGCGACAAAGGGGACATTAAGCTGGTCGAGATTGGCTTTGATTTAACCCTTAAGGTGGAGGTGAGGTCAACTATGAAGGCATCGGCGTCGTTTGCCCGGGCGGAGGACGGCATGGTGGTAGCCACACTGCATATCCAGCGCACCGATAATGATCCCTTGAAGCTCCTGATCAATATGGACGGTGAGAAGGTATTGTTCACCACTGAGACCAAGGAGCATACCCTCAGCAAGACCTTCAACCCGACGGATGTTGGCGGAGCCGAGAAGTGGGCCAGAAAGCTAACCGACAACATCCGGAAACAGGTCGAGGTCTACCGCATCAAGCTCCCCGAGGACTTCGAGGCCGAGTTCTAGGCCGCAGTCCGACTACAGCTCTTTCGCGTGAGCTGCCAGATACTCCGCCACTCCCGCCGTGGTGGGCTTCATGCCCGGTTTGCCCTCCTCCCAGTTCACCGGACATACTTCGCCAAACTTCTCGTGGAACTGGATGGCATCCACTATGCGCATGGCCTCGTCCACATTGCGTCCCAGCGGCAGGTTGTTGACCAACTGGTGCTGCACCATTCCCTGCTTATCTATGATGAATGTGGCCCGCAAGGCTACCGCCTCATCCACCAGGACATCATAGGACCGGGCAATGGACTTGGTGAGGTCAGACACCAGAGGATAGCGCACCTGCCCGATACCGCCGCGCTCCACCGGCGTATTCTTCCAGGCCAGATGCGAATACTGGCTGTCCACCGAGACGCCAATGACCTCGGCGCCGTGCTTTCTGAATTGCTCCAGCCTGTGATCAAAGGCAATAATCTCGGACGGGCAGACGAAAGTGAAATCCAGGGGATAGAAGAAGAGGACAACATACTTGCCGCGGTAGTCGGACAGCTTGAAGTTCTCCTTGATATTGTTGTCACCCATCACCGCAGCAGCCTGGAAATCGGGGGCGGGCTTGTTGACCAGTACGCTCATCGGATACCTCCTTAAATGATTGGGATACTTAACTGATACTCACTATTATTAGTAATCATAATGAATATCATTTATTGCCATTATAACAGTCTTGTCAAGAGCCCTCCTTGGCCTTGACGCGAAGCCTTGCCTGGGATAATATCGGCGCGCATCCAGTCGCCCGCTATCCGGGGCATTGGCTTCCCCGCAAGGGCTGCAACAACTTTCAAAGGGAGGACGGAGAAGGCTATGGTTGACATCCTGCTCGAAGAGAATGTCCTCGTCCCGATGTGCGACAATATCAGCATCGCGGCGGATGTTTTCCGACCTGACGTGCCCGGGAAGTTTCCTGCCATACTCTCCATGTCCCCGTATGGCAAGGAGATGCAGCGCTATCCCGGAGGACACTTCTCCTCCGTGGAAGCGGGGCCCACGAAGTACTTCGTCTCCCACGGGTATGCCCATGTCATCGCCGATTCCCGGGGCTCGGCGCCCTCGGGAGGTCAGTGGGCCCTCTCCTCGGCCGAAGAGCAGCAGGACGGCTACGAACTGGTCGAGTGGATTGCCCGGCAGCCCTGGTGCAATGGCAGTGTCGCTATGGTTGGCGGCTCCTATTACGCGCAAATTCAGTTTCTGGTGGCGGCCACCCAGCCGCCGCACCTGAAGACCATTGTCCCTTTCAACGGGTGGACAGACATCTATCGCGACCTGATTTTTCACGGCGGATTATTGCACGGGTTCTTCCCTGTCTGGCTGTCCTCGGTCTACGAGAGGGTGCAGGCAGAGCTGGGCTCGATGGCACCGGAGAAGAGGCTCCCGCCGCGGGACATCTTGGGAGACGTCGTGGCAAGGAATCCTACCGATGGCCCTTACTACTGGGAGAGGGGCGTCATCACCAGATTCGACAAGATAAAGGTGCCCGTTTACCATATGTTATCCACCTCCACGTACAATCACTACCGGAGTCAACTGGTCGGCTACACCAAACTGACCTGCCCGCAGAAACTGATGATAATCGCGGGAAGCCTTCGCCGCGCCATCTATCACGAGGCCATCGCCGCCGAGATAGTCCGCTGGCTCGATTACTGGATGAAAGACATCGATACCGGCATCATGAAAGAGCCTCCGGTGACAGTGTTCGTCCAGGGCTCGGACGAATGGCGCTACGAGTCCGAGTACCCACTGAAGAGGACGGAGTGGACGAAGCTATATCTTCACTCCGGCGCGGACCGGCCGGCCTCACAGCCCCCGTACGGATGGCTGGGGCGCGACCTGCCGGCCAACGAGCCGCCCGACGCCTACGATTACCCCGAATCGGACGCCAGGGTGGAGGCCAACCTGCCGGTGGTGGCCTATTGCACGCCCCCGGCGACGGAGGACCGGGAACACATAGGGCCTGCCAGCCTCACACTGTACGCATCCTCGTCAGTCGCCGATGCCGCCCTGATCGTCAGGATAGACGACGTGGCGCCAGACGGCACCTTCAAAATGGTCAGCAAGGGATGGCTCAGAGCTTCCCACCGTGAGGTGGACGAGTCGCGCTCCAGTCCCGGGATACCGTTCCACCCTCACACCAAACCCACTCCGCTGGAGCCCAACAGGGTTTACAAGTTCGAGATAGAGATCTGGCCTCTATGCCGCAATTTCAAGGCAGGACACCAGTTGAGGCTGCGAATAGCGAGCAGCGACTCCCGCGCCATCGATGTCGGCAACTTCCACTCCGTGCTGGAGCAGCCCTACAGGCTCACCATCCACCACAGCAAAGAGTACCCCTCCCACCTTCTCCTTCCCCTCATCCCCCACGCCACGCCAACTGCGCTCAAGCCGAAGATCAATTACACGCCGAAGTACTGACGTGAAATCCTAAATCCCAATTTCTAAACTCTAAATAATACCGAAACTCAAGATGTCGATGACCAAAACAGGAGAGACAGTGTGATGGTGGGTTGCGCTCCGCTTCACCCACCCTACGATGCTGTTCTTCGATCCTCTCCCCACGCTCGCAATGACAGAGAGTGGCACTACCGCCCCATCCGGTGCAACTGGTCATCGTCCATCCCGAAGTGATGGGCTATCTCGTGGCGGATGGTCTTCTCCACCTCAAGCTCCACCTCAGCCTCCGAGCGACAAATGGCTTCGATGGGCTTACGGAAGAGGGTTATCCGGTCGGGCATTGCCAGGTTGTATCCCTCACCCCTTTCGGTATGGGGGATACCCTCGTAGAGGCCCAGCAGGCCACCGCCAGCGCGATCCTCTATTACGATATCGACATTCTCCAGCCGTTGGCGGAACTCCTCCGGCAGATGTTCTACCGCCCGGCGGGCAAGCTCCTCAAACCTCTCCCTCTCCATCACGCTACTTGCCCCTTTGCTCCATCTCCACCTGAGCCGCCACGAGCCTGGCCACCGGAATCTTGAAAGCGCTGACACTCAAGTAGGTGACTCCAATGTCGTGGAAGAAACGTATGGAGCGCGGCTCTCCGGCATGCTCGCCGCAGACCCCCACATTCAGGTCGGGCTTTTCCTTCCTCCCCCATTCGATAGCGGTCTGCATCAGCCGACCCACGCCTTTGACATCAACAACCTCGAAGGGATTATCCTGCAGTATGCCCTTCTCCAGATAGGTAGTGAGGAACTTCTTCTCGGCATCCTCCCGGCTGAAAGAGAAGGTAGCCTGAGTGAGGTCGTTGGTCCCGAAGGAAAAGAAATCGGCCTCCTGGGCCAGCTTCCCCGCCCGCATGCAAGCCCGGACCGTCTCTATCATGACCCCAAACCGGATGTTGAGGCTACGGCAATACTGTTTGACGGTGACCAACTCTTGAACGGTGATGACCTGAGGAATCATGATGCCCACGTTGGCGCCCGTAAGCTCCCTTGCCTCAGCGATGCTGTCAATCTGCATGCAGTAGATTTCGGGATAGCTGATGCCCACCCTCACTCCACGGTGGCCGAGCATCGGGTTGACCTCCTCCAGGTCCCTTATCTTCTGCCGCACCTTCGGGTCGGTGGTCTCCTCCTCCCGGGGTAAGAACTCATGAAGCGGAAGGTCAAGCAAACGGACAATGACGGGCTTGCCCTTCATCGCCGCAAAGATCGCCGCAAAGTCTTCCTTCTGGAGCTTCTCCAGGTTCTTGATGGCTTCCGTCCTGGCCCTGGCATCCTCAGCCATGATGAACTCTCTTATCAGGATGAGCCGCTCAGGGGTATTGAACTGCCGTTCCGTGCGGCAGAGTCCCACCCCCTCGGCCCCGAACTTCAACGCCTGGGCGACCATCTCAGGCGTATCGGCATTGGCCCAGACACCCATCTCCCGGAATTCATCGGCCCAGGAAAGCACCTCCGAGAACTCCCGGGTTACCTCGGCTTCGACCAGAGGCAGGGCTTGCAGGTAGACCGCTCCCGTGGTGCCATCGACAGTGATGACCTCACCCTTCTTGATAACACGCCCGTTGACCTCAAAGAGCTCTTTCTTCAGGTCTATCTTGAGAGCCTCGCAGCCGCAGACGCACGGCTTGCCCATGGCGCGGGTGACGATGGCCGCATGAGAGGTCAAGCCACCTCTCGATGTCAGTATCCCATCAGCAGCGTTGATGCCCTGAATATCGTCGGGGCTGGTCTCAATCCTTACCAGAATGACCCTCTCGTTCTTCTTCGCGTAGGCAACAGCATCGAGGGGATGAAAGACCACCCGACCGAAGGCTGCTCCCGGCGCCGCGTTGAGCCCCCGTGCGGCGGGGGTGTACTTCTCCGGATGGTCAATACGCTTATACAGGACCGCCTTCAGGTCATCGGGCCGCACGCGAAGTATGGCTTCCTCCCGCGAGATCATGCCTTCTTTGGCCAGGTCTACCGCGATCCTGATGGCCGCCTGACCGCTCCTCTTCCCGGACCGGGTCTGCAGGATGAAAAGCCGCCCGTCCTCCACGGTGAACTCGATATCCTGCATCTCCCGGAAATGTCTCTCCAGCGCCTGGGCCTTCGCCTCCAGCTCAGCGTAGATGACGGGCATCTCCTGCTGGAGGAGCTTCACCGGGCTGGGAGTCCTCTGCCCGGAGACTATGTCTTCACCCTGGGCCTGGCCCAGGTACTCGCCAAACAGGCCCGGTTCGCCCGTGGTTGGATTTCGCGAGAAAACCACCCCGGTGCCGGACCTCTCGTTCCGGTTGCCGAAGACCATGGCCTGCACCACCGCCGCCGTGCCCAGCTCGGGGGAGATGTTGTTCAGGCGGCGGTACTCTATGGCGCGTGCATTGTTCCATGAGGAGAAGATCCGCTCTATGGCCGCCATGATCTCCGCTCTGTCCTTCAGGTTCAGGACGGTGTCCATCATCCCCGGCATGGAGACCGGCGCCGAGGAACGGACGGAGACATAGAGAGCCTGCTCTGAGCTTGCCGAAGGGTCCTTCCCAAACACCTTACCGGTCTTCTCCGCCAGGGACCTCAAGGCAGCTTCTATTTCCGCTAGAGGCAACTGGCCCTTCTGCTGAAACTCTCTAAAGACGTCAATGGGAATAATGAAGCCGGGCGGCACCGGCATTCGCAGCCCGGTCATCACCACCAGGTTGGTGCCCTTGTTACCCTGCAGGTTGGCATCTGGGCTGGCGTGGTCAAAGAAATCAATCATCTTACTGCTTTCCCCTTTCTCTCAACGCCTGCAGCACCTTTTCCGGTGTCAGCGGCAGCTCACGCAGGCGAACACCTACAGCATCGTAGATGGCGTTGGCAATGGCCGGCGCCACAGGCAGACTGGCCGGCTCGGCAATCCCCTTGGCTCCGAACGGGCCGTAGTGGGAGGGAAGCTCCACAATGTCGGTCTTGACCTGCAAAGCATCCACCGCGGTCGGCATCTTGTAGTCCGTGAAGCCGGAAACCAGAGTGCGCCCGTCTTTCAGGCGCACCTCCTCGCTCAGCGCATACCCCAATCCCAGCACCACCGCGCCCTCGATCTGCCCCTCCACGTTGCCGCGGTGCAGCGCCCGCCCCACATCGTGGCAGGCGAAGTATTCGAGCACGCGCACCCTGCCTGTCTGCGGGTCCACCTCCACCTTCACCGCCTGCGTGCCCTGAGGCGACCCGTCAAGGACCTCGCCGTGAGGGCCGTGGGTGGCGGCCTCTTCGGCCAGGAAACGGTACCAGTCCCTGCGCCTGGCCCGCCCCGTCGCCTGGATGAGGCTGCCTCGCGACTTGAGGGCATAAGCTCCCAGCTCGGCAATGGAGACCGACTTCTCCGCCTGCCCGCCCGCATAGACGCGGCCTTCCCTGGCGGCCATGCCTTCCGGCCCGATGCCGAGCTTCTCCGCCGCCAGCTCAAAGAGCTGCTCCCGGGCGGACTCGGCGGCCAGCCTGACGGTGTTGCCGACTCGATAGGTGGTCCGGCTGCCTCCGACGCTGGTCTCGAAGGGGGTAGCATCGGTATCGCCGGAGAAGACCGATACCGTCTCGTAGGGCACACCCAGCACCTCCGCGACAATCTGGGACAGGATAGTGTGGGGACCGCCGCCTTGCTCCGGAGCGCCGGTGACGAGCACCACCGTCCCGTCCTCGTTGATCTTGACTATAGCGCTGGAGGCGGGGACCTGCTTGATATTGGTCCCCTCCCAGATCAGCGAGGCCACACCCCATCCCTGGTTGGGGCCCTTATGCGCCCGGGCCAGGAACTGGCCGGTGCGGCGCAGGGTCTCCTTAATCCCGGGAGAGAGCACCACCGTACCCTTGGACATGGCGCTTCCCTCTTCCAGGGCGTTTTGAAGTCGGAACTCCACCGGAGACATCTTAAGCTTTCTCGCCACCATGTCCAGATGAGACTCGATGGCGAAGCAGGGCTGAGGTCCGCCGGGGCCGCGCATATGCCCGCGCGGCGTATTGTTGGTATACACTCTATGAGCGGTGAACTGCACGTGGGTGATGTTGTAGGGGCCAAGAAACAGGTCGAGCCGGGTGGGGGACAGCCCCATGAGGTCGCAGTAGGCCCCGGTATCGTAGATGATGTCTCCCTGAAGGGCGACCAGCCTGCCGTCGGCCTTTGCGCCCACCTTGAGATGGCACACGCTGGCCTGGCGCATATAGGTGGCCATCAGCTCCTCTTGCCGGGTCAGAGTGAGCCTCACCGGCCTGGCCGCCTTCATGGCCAGCAGGACACAGATGGGCTCTGTCTGGGCGGTGCCCTTGCCGCCGTAGTCGCCGCCCACTGAAGGAGCTATGACGCGCAGCCGCGACATCGGGAGCCCGAGCGCCCTGGCGGTCGTCGAACGGATGGTGAAGGCGGCCTTGGTACTGCACCACAGGGTCACCTTCCCCGAGGCGTCGGGGGCGGCCACCGCCTCATGCGGCTCGATGAAGCCGTGGTGGACCACCTGGGTGCGGTAGCTGTCCTCATGGACCACGTCGCACTCGCTCCAGGCCGTTTCCACACTGCCCCGGAGGAGCTCGCTACGCAGCAGGACGTTCCCCTGTCCGAAGATGCGTCCCTCCGTTTTGTAGGTGGACAGCGCCTCGTGGACTACGGGCGCGCCCGGCTTCATAGCCTCCTCGGCATCGAACACCGGAGGGAGTTCCTCATATTCCACGCGTATCAGGGCCAGGGCGGCCTCGGCGGTATCCCTGTCGACAGCCGCCACGGCGGCCACCGGGTCCCCGACATAGCACACCTTGTCCCAGGCCAGGACGGGCCGGTCGCTTATCCAGCGCCCAATGCGGACATGGGGGGTATCCCGGTGCGTGACCACGGCCCTGACGCCCGGCAGCTTCTCAGCCTGACTGGTGTCGATTCCCCTGATGCGGGCATGGGGGAAAGGACTGCGGAGGATGAGCCCGACCAGGAGGTCGGGGAAGTTGAAATCGCCGGTGAACTTCGCCTTTCCGGCGACGAGGTCCTCCACACCCTTGCGCACCGGGCTCTGCCCGACTATCTTGAGCTTCTCTTCACCAACGAGCCACGGAGTCAAGACCTTAGCCACAGACATGTCCCCCTCAATCGAACTCTTCGTGAAGATTATACCCCTTTATGTGAGGCGCGCAAGAGCCGGCGGGCGAGTTCCCTGCGGACGTCAGCAGATACTTGCCGGGAAGCGCCCACTGTCGTCGCCACGAAAATAATGCGTCCACCCTCTGCCATTGCGAGCCCATTGGCTATCGCCAAGGGCGAAGCAATCTCTACGCCCCTGGTACTAAATTGCACAAGTCAGCGCAATAAATAGAGATTCTTCGCTGCGCTCAGAATGACACCTTATACCTGTCACCCTGAGCGTAGCGA
>JAUYGE010000113.1 GCA_030690705.1 Dehalococcoidia bacterium
TGTCATTGCGAGGAGCGTAAGCGACGAAGCAATCCGTCTTCTATAGCCAAGGGAGTTACGGATTGCTTCCCCTTCCCCTTCGCTATGCTCAGGGTCAGGGTCGCAATGACATTGAGGAAGGGCTGCGCCCCTCTAAAACACTCTATTGTACACCGGGCCTTCACAGCACGGGGTGCTCGTGCATCGCCTTGAGCCGCCGCCACCGTCGCTCCACCTCTTTCTCAAAGGCATCGAGGGTGGCAGCGTGCTCCGGCTTGACCAGGTGCTTGCTCTTGCCCATCATCCCCAGCCACTGGGATGCCGGCGTGCGCTTCCCTCTCTCCTCCGGGTCGTAGTTGATGGTGGTCTTACCCTTCTCCACCTCATACACCGGGAAGAAACAGCAGTCCACCGCCGCCTTCGCCACTTTGGTGCCCATCCGCTCATCGTAGCGCCAGCTCAACGGACACACGCTCAGCACCTTGCCATAGGCGAACCCGCCCTGCCGGGTGTAGAACTGCGCCTTGGCCGCCTTCCGCACCAGGTCGGTGCCGAGGCCCTCGACGCTGGTGAAGACATAGGGGATGTGAGTCGCCGCCATAATCTGCGCCGTGTCCTTGTGATGGAAGCCCTTGCCCGCCTCGGCCGGGCCGACGTGGCTGGTGGAGGTGGCATGCCCCAGCGGAGTGGCGTAGCTCAACTGGTTGCCGGTATTCATGTAACCCTGATTGTCATACTCCAGGACAATCATCGGGTGCCCGCGCAGGGCGCTGCCAATGACCGACCCCATGCCGATGTCCATGCCGCCATCGCCGCTCACCATGATGAAGGTAATCTCGCCGCCGGGTAGCTCACCGCGGCGCAGCCGCTCGCGGTACATCTCTACCAGACCGGATAGGGTGGCCGCGCCGTTCTGGAAGAGGTTGTGGATATAGGTCACACGGTGGGAGCTGTATGGATAGCCGGTGGTGACCACCATGCCGCAGCCCGTCTGAAAGAGGAGCACCACGTCCCCCTCAATGCCGTAGAGGAACTGCTTCAAGCTGGGGAAAATGCCGCAGCCGGGGCAGGCGCCGTGACCCGGTGCAATGCGGTCGGGCATGGCCGTTAGCTGCCTCGGACCGAGGATGTTGGCCTTCGCCCTGCCCGTCCGCTCATCCTCCTGCACCTTGGCCAGCCCGGGGCTGGTCTCCTCCCGCGTGAAAGGCGGACAGGCCCGCTCCAGCTTGAAGTCGGGGTCTCCGGGGGCAACGCCGTAGTAATCGAAAGCCTTCTCCACCCTACCGGCGGCTGCCGCCTGGAGCGCCTCCCGCAGCAGCGCCTCGGCGTCCTCGGTGTAGAAGTCCTTGCCTCCCAGCCCGTAGACGCGGGACAGGCAGAGGGTGCGGTTCTCCGGCTCATCCTTGAGGGCCGCCTTGACCTCCAGGGTCATGTTGCCTCCCCCTGCACCATAGCTGTCGGCCCGGTCGCCGATGAGCACGGCCCTGGCCTTGCCCAGGGCCTTCCGCACCGCCTCGGATGGGAAAGGGCGGATGACATTGGGACTGACCACCCCGACCCGGTGTCCCTGCGAGCGCATCCTGTCTGCCGCATCCTTCGCCGTCTCCGCCGCCGAGTTGAGCAGGAAGAGGGCCGCCTCGGCATCCTCCATCCGGTACTCCTCGACGA
>JAUYGE010000115.1 GCA_030690705.1 Dehalococcoidia bacterium
TGTCATGCTGAGGGAGGCACGACCGAAGCATCCGCCCCCAGAAAACCAACAGGGGTACGGACTCTTCGCTTCGCTCAGAGTGACATGCTGAACCGGGCCTATTTTTATGGTTCGTGGTGCCCCGACGAAGTCAGGGCATGACCGATTCCTGGAGCAGCAGGCGGCGATAAATGCCGGTACTCGGCGAATGGCGGGGAAGACGCCCGGTGGGTTATAATTGCACAGGCAGTTGAAACATATTTGAAGGCCCAGCCGTGCGGTGTTGAGTTATGTTTAAACTAGGGGTGTTCTTGTCCTGATGAAGGAGCGGGGGAGCCGATACCGCGCGTGGTTGGGTGGGAGTTGGTTTTTCCCCCTCGGGGGTTGGGCCGAAGCGCTGACTGCCTTGCTGCTTGCGCTGGCTTGCCTGCTGGTCGTGTGGCTGGTGGAGGCAGGAGAGTGGGTGTCGCCCGGTCTTTCTCTGAAAGCAACCATGTTGTTGGCTCTGGCAGCGGGATTCCTGCTGGCCCATGTTCGCATAGCTCCTGTCCTTCTTCACGCAATCTCGGCAGTGCTCGGGCTGTCGGTGGCCTTGTGGCGTGGTGCTGCTATGCTGCTGGAGGCGGGGGCAGCTGCCGAAGTCCAGTCGCTTGGGGCGGGATTGCTTGGCTGGTGGCAGGCAGTAAGGGAAGGGGAATTCACAGAGGGCACTCTCGCCTTCGGCCTGTTGCTTGTCCTTCTGACATGGATTATGGGCTACGTCGCTTCGTGGTTTGTCTTCCGGAGAGGCAATGGGTGGGTGGTGCTGTTTCTCGGGTCTGCTGCTCTACTCGTCGACCTGAGCCAGCTTCCTGAGGACCGTTATATCTGGTTCCTGCTGTTTCTGGCGGTTGTCCTTGGCTTGATATCCCACCTGGCCTGGCTGAAGAGGCGGCGTGCATGGGAAGCATCAGGTTCGGTCGGACTGGGCAGAAGCGCTGTCGCCGTGGCTTCAGTTGTGCTTGCAGGTGTTCTTTCCCTCGTTGTCGCGTGGCAGGTGCCCAAGGTGGTCGGGAGCGGCTTCGGGGGCATTATCAACGAATTTGCGCCCCAGTGGCGAGAGAAGAACCAGGTACTGGGGGAACGCCTGTTTGGAGGTGTGCGGTCGAGAAGCTCTGTCTTTGCCGGCAATGAGACCCTGCGTCTTCAAGGCACGACCTCTTTGGGGGACACGGTGCTATTCGTTGTGGGTTCCGAAGAGCCGTACTTCTGGAGGGAGAAGAGCTTCGATACTTACACTTTCCAGGGCTGGCTCAACAGCTCGGTTGTTGGCCGGGACCTGCCGGCCAGAGGCGGCGGCGCCGAAACAGCATTTTCGATGAGAGCCGAAGTCTTCCACAGGGTGAAGTTGAAGGTACGTACGGATATCCTGCTCACGGCTGGTATTCCATTAAGAGTGAGCGTTCCGTCTTCAGCCGATGTTGTCCCGCCTATGAGCTATGACATCGTCCTGTCTCAGCCCCTGAACGCTGCCGGGTTGCCTGAGGACCTGGCTTCGGTTGTCCGGCAGGCAGAGGCCTTGGGCAAGGAAGCCGTGACTGAAAGGGCCATACGGGAGCTATTGCCCCCCGGTGTCGAAGTCCTATCAGTGGAGAGGAAAGAGGGGCAGGTCACGGGGATGACGCTCAGGCGGA
This sequence comes from Dehalococcoidia bacterium, assembly GCA_030690705.1. Classification (GTDB taxonomy): domain Bacteria; phylum Chloroflexota; class Dehalococcoidia; order JAENJB01; family JAENJB01; genus JAENJB01. The sequence goes on from JAUYGE010000115.1 coordinate 1,653, forward strand.
AGCAAAACGATGGTGATGACATCGTCTCTCTGCGTGCTCGGAGGTTCTTCAGCCCCGAGCAGGACTACGCGGTGCTCTCCTCCGTCTCCGTCGCAAGCCCGGTGTCCCTGCGTTCGGCGGGCGAGGTCTATCCTTCATTGGTCTTGGAGCGTTATCTTCAGTTGCCTGCGCAGCTTCCGGCGCGTGTGCGTACTCTGGCCAGAGAGGTTGCCGGACGGGAGACCACTAGCTACGATCGTGCGAGAGCTATCAAGGTCTATCTGCATCAGATTCCCTACGGGCTGAGTGTGAACGCGCCCCCTCGCGGGAGGGACCCGGTGGATTATTTCCTCTTCTCATCCAGAATGGGGTACTGCGAGTACTACGCCTCAGCGATGACGGTGATGCTTCGCTCGCTGGGAGTTCCCTCCCGTTTGGTGATCGGCTTCACTCCGGGTGAGTGGAATCGTGGCAAGCAGCTATTCGTGGTGCGCGAGCGAAACTACCATGCCTGGACCGAGGTGTACTTCCCCAAGTACGGATGGATAGCCTTTGACCCTACGCCGCCGGGCGGCAACAACAACGCTATTGCGGGAGTGAACGTATCCGATGCTCCCCAAGCTGACCTTGCTGCTCTGGATGGCGGTCTGATCTCAGGTATTGGAGACGAAGGGGATTTTGGAGACGGGACCGGTTTTGACGAGAATGTTGCCTTTGAGATAGGCGGTTTTCCCTTCGCGGGCTCGGGGAGCTGGTGGTTGGGTGTTGTCATCTTTGGCCTGGGGGTGGGAACTCTGTTGCTGGTCTTCTTGGTGCGAAGCGGCTATCTCTCTTTCCCGGGGGTGGAAACTTCAGAGTACGCCAGACGGACCTACTCTCAGATGTGCTGGATCGCCTCCTGGGGTGGCCTGCGCCCGCAAGCCTCGTTGACGCCTGGAGAGTATTCCGCGCGCCTAGCTCGGGAGTTGCCGTCGCAAGAGCGGGCAATAAGGCGGATATCGGAGTTCTATGCTGTTGCCAGATACGGCCCACGGCAGCAGTTGAGCCGGGAGGAGAGGCGCGAGGTGGACAGTGTGTGGCGTGCCCTCAGGGGCTACCTCATTCGTCATGTCTTTTCGAGAAGGTTCAACGGTCTGCGCCGCTAGGACTTTTCCGCGATGTCGATTGGCTGCCGGAGCGCAACACCTCGGTGATGCTCCGCTTGACTTTAGCTATAAAAAGTGATATAAATTTCTGTTTCGCAGCACCGGGCGGGCGGATGAAACCCGTCTCATTCCTCTCCATCCGAAAACCGGGCTAAATCAAAACTACAGTCCAGTATCGAGGGAGGTGATAAACTGCCCAACCCGTCCCAGTCAGGTTCTGCAATGATATTTCCAATAATCATTAGGAGGTCGTAAGACAATGGCGTTCGAGAACATAGCTAAACCGGGCAAAGTGGGCAAGTTGACCATCAAGAACAGGACCAAGTACGCCTCTACTGTTACCAATTTCTGTGACCCCAAGGAGGGTCTGGTAACGGAGAGAGAGATCGGCTACCTGGTGGAGAGAGCCAGGGGTGGCTTTGGCATGGTCACCACCGGTGGGGCCTATCCTCATATCCTCGGCAAGGGCTACCCGGGCCAGATGAGCTGCGCCGACGACAAGGACATTCCCGGCATGACCAAACTCGCCTCAGCCATAAAGGGCGCCGGCGCGGTGGTGGTCGGCCAGATAATGCACACCGGACGCTACGCCCATCCCGGCGAGTATATCAGCCACGACGTGCAGCCGGTCGGGCCTTCAGTCGTTCCTCCGCGCATCCCCCGCTACCAGACGGTGAGGGAACTTTCCATCTCCGAGATCGAGGAGCTTGTGGAGCTTCACGGGAAGGCGGCCACCCGCTTCAAGAAGGCCGGTTTCGATATTGTCGAGGTGTGCGGCATAGTGGGCTACCTCATCTCCAACTTCCTCTGCCAGTACACCAACAAGCGCACTGACAAATATGGCGGGTCGGTGGAGAACAGGGTGCGGTTCTTCGTGGAGATAGTGGACAGGGTGAGAAAGGGGATTGGTCCCGACATGCCGCTGGCTATTCGACTGAACTCCACTGACTTTATGGAGGGCGGGAACCCCGACGAAGAGTATGTCCAGATGGGCAAGATCCTTGAAGGCCACGGGGTCGATCTGATCAGTCTCAGCATAGGGTGGCACGAGTCGGTGCGGCCATGTATCACCAATGAGATTCCCACCGGCGGCTGGCTGGGCAACGCGGCCAAGTTCAAGGCGGCGGTGAAGGTACCCATTGCCATGGCCTACAGGCTGAACAAACCCGAGCCGGTCGAGGAAGCCATCAAAGAAGGGAAACTGGACTACTGGGAGATGTGCCGCACCGGCATCGCTGACGCAGCCATACCGAACAAAGTGATATCGGGTCACCCCGAGGACATTGCAATATGTATGGCCTGCAACCTTGGCTGCTTCAACCGTGTCTTCATGGATGTCTCCATGGCCTGTACCATAAACGCCCGTGTTGGACGCGAGTGGGATCCGGCTTTCCAGATTAAGCCCGCGGAGACCAAGAAGAAGGTCATCGTCGTTGGTGGTGGCCCTGCCGGCATGGAGGCCGCTCGGATCGCCGCTATGCGCGGGCACAACGTCACCCTGTACGAGAAGGAGAACCAGCTCGGAGGCCAGCTCAACCTTCTCGGCAAAACGCCGAACTCCAGCGAGTGGATCGATGATGTGAAGTACCTCGAGACCCAGCTTAAGAAGCTGGGGGTCAAGGTGGAGTTGGACAAGGAAGTTACCGCAGGCTTTGTCGTCAAGGAAAGGCCGGATGCCGTGGTGGTCGCCACCGGTGCTACCCCGTCCATACCGCATGTTCCCGGAATTGACAAGAAGCATGTAGTAACCTGCACCGATATCCTGGCTGGGAAGGCGCCCGTCGGTCAGAAGGTGGTGGTCTGGGGTGGGAAGGAAATCGGTGTGCAAACTGCCGAATGGATTGCCAAGCAGGGCAAGGAGGTCACCATAGTAGAGGAGTTCAAGCGGATCGGCAAGGACGTCAATGCCTTCAATATCTGGGGGCACCGGAGCCTGCTCGCCAACCTGAAGGTGAAGCTCCTTCTGGAGACCACAGTGGAGCGCATCACCGATGGCGGCATCGTGGTCAAGAAAGACGGCCAGGAGCAGACCATCCCGGCAGACACTGTTGTACTGGCTTCCAGCATGGAGGCGCGCAAGGAGCTGCTGCAGGCCCTGGAGACCGAGGCGGCCATAGATGACGTTCGCTCTGCGGGCGATTGCGTGGCGCCTCGCAAGGCTTTCAACGCTATTCACGATGGGCATAAGGCGGGGCTCGAAGTATAACTGCTGTTTGCTGAATAGCAGCGCAAGGGAAAGGTTGTTTGTCTGATAGCCTGCCCCTTCCCTCATGAGGGAAGGGGCAGGCTGCTGAAGGGGGCTCGCTTGACGGAAAACGCATTCCCGTCCACGGCGCCGAAGAGAATCTTCGGGCTTCACCCCAATGTGTTCTTTCTCGGCCTGGTCAGCTTCTTCACCGATGTAAGCAGCGAGCTTATCTTCACCCTTTTACCCCTGTTCCTGCTCAATGTCCTCCGCGTGGCTACTCCCTTTATCGGCCTGATAGAAGGCATAGCCGAAAGTACGGCCACCCTGCTGAAGTTCTTCAGTGGTTGGTTGAGTGACAGGGCGGGTGAGCGGAAATGGCTCATGGTAGCAGGCTACGGGATCTCAACCGCCGTCAAACCGTTCATGCTTTTCGCGACTGCCTGGGGTGCAGTGCTGGGGGTGCGCTTTGCCGACAGGATGGGAAAGGGCATTCGCAGTGCGCCCCGGGATGCCATGATAGCCGATTCCGTCACACCTGCGGAGCGCGGTAAGGCCTACGGGCTTCACCGGACGATGGACACAGCCGGCGCCTTGCTGGGC